>DINJ01000070.1 GCA_002423665.1 Bacteroidetes bacterium UBA5543
CAGCCTTCAGCCAGGCGGCATTAAATGCCTCTTTGTCCAGTTGCAAAGGCAGTTGCTGCCTCTCCGCCCAATCCACCAGGTTTTCAGTGGCAATATTGCCTACCAACTCATCTTCGGCCATCGGGCAGCCCCCTATGCCTTTCATTGCACTGTCAAAGCTACGACAACCACTGTCATATGCTGCAGCTACCTTTTCTTCCCATTTATCTATTGTTGAGTGGAAATGCGCACCTATCGTTACATCTTTAAATTCAGGTACCAGGTTGCTGAAAATGTATTCGATATTACCGGGTTTAGCTACACCCACCGTATCAGCCATAGACACGGTACGTATACCACGCTTCACCAACTCCCCTACCCATTTGATTGCTACATCAGCATTGTACTCGTCTCCGTAAGGATTGCCGAAGCCCATAGATATATATACCACCAGCTCCTTCCCTCTCTGCACACAGAGGTTTTGTATCTCTTCTACCTGCTTCAGCGATTCTGCTATGGTTTTATTCGTATTCCTGAGCTGGAAAGTTTCAGAAATAGAAAACGGAAAACCCAGATAGGTTACCTGGTCAAACTGCACCGCATCTTCCGCACCACGTGTATTGGCTATTATTGTCAGCAGCTTGGTATTTACACCATCCAGTTGCAGTTGTGGCAANNATAGCCTTGGGCGATACAAAAGAACCGCAATCCAGTATATCGAAACCTACTTTCAGTAATGAATTGAGGTAATCCACTTTTTGTTCGGTTGGGATGAAATGTTTCCAGCCCTGCATAGCATCGCGGGGACATTCTACCAATGTTAGCTTATTATCCATATCTCTTGCAAAGATACAAGGCTGTTAAAGATTATTTAAGCTTATGAGTATCAAAGCTGACTATTTGCGTATTATATAACTTTACAGCAAAATATATACACATGATACTTACAACAACCAACCAGTTAGAGGGCAAAAACATCAAAGAATACAAAGGCATAGTATTTGGCGAAACTATTATAGGTGCCAACCTTTTCAAAGACCTGTTCGCATCTATACGCGACGTGGTAGGCGGCCGTTCAGGCTCTTACGAGAAAGTACTACAAGAAGCCAGGGAAACAGCTATCAATGAAATGGCACAAAGGGCGCAATTTACAGGCGCAAATGCCGTAATAGGCATTGACGTGGATTATGAAGTAGTGGGCAACTCGGGCAGTATGCTCATGGTGAGCGTATCGGGCACCGCAGTAGTAGTTGACTAAGGAGATATTTTACTTTCTATAAGGTCTGTATCAGTTCCAGGAACTTATGCAGGCCTTTTTTCTTTTCTTCATCCAGGTAATAGTGGATGTTTTCCGTATAGTATTTCTTCAGGTCGTAGTAGGGGAATTGAGTTTCTGCTACGATCTCATCAATATGATTCAGGCCCTCTGCATTGGCTTTGTTGAACTCATCAATAAATTCAGCCGGAAGCTCTTTGTTGGCTACCCATGCAGCAAATACAAAGGGCAATCCCGTATGTTCTTTCCATGCAGCAGAGAGGTCGTAAATATGATTGAAATTAGTCAGTTGCTTCAGCGCCCTGTCGCCAATGATTACGCCCGCAGCCTTGTCGTTGATATAGTCTATATAATGTTCAGTAGCCGGTTTGAATTCCACATCTTTCCTCCAGTAGTCACGCAGCAGCAGCCTTGCCAGCATAATAGACGTACGGGATTGGTAATCGAGATAGACAGTTGTTATCTCCTCCATAGGCACCATGCTATAGATAGCTACAGAAGCTACCTCTCCATCGGCAGCAATACCATAGTCTGAAACAATATTCGCACCGGGAATTGTGGGTATCACTGCAACAGGCAATAAGGCTAAATCAATCTCATTATTTTTCAACTGCTGCGCCAGTATTGATGGATAGTTGATACTCAGCTCAATATCGTTGATGATGGAACTGTTTTTGATGCCATGCAACATGGGCACGGCATTCATATAACTAACACCACCGATTTTTATTTTAGTAGGCAACTGTCTATTTTTAACGCGCAAAGATACACCCAAAGAGAGGATTAATGTCGCAACAACTGATTATTTATACTGATGGCTCTGCAAGGGGCAACCCCGGGCCGGGTGGATATGGCATCATCCTGAAATGGGGAAGCACGGTAAAAGAGCTGTCGCAGGGCTACCGCATGACCACCAACAACCGTATGGAGCTGCTTGCAGTTATTGTAGCGCTGCAACAGTTGAAGAAAGAAGGAGTGAACATTACTATATATACAGATTCATCTTATATAGTCAATTCTGTAGAAAAAGGCTGGTTGTTTGGATGGGTAAAGACAGGCTTTAAAGGCAAGAAGAATGCAGACCTGTGGCAGTTGTTCTTGAAAGAATACCGCAAACATAAAATCAAGTTCCAATGGGTGAAAGGCCATGCCAACAACCCCGGCAACAACCGTTGTGATGAACTGGCTACTGCTGCAGCAGATAGCGGCGACTGGATAGTAGATGAGGGATATGAAAACGAAAATGGTTAGGATACTACTTCCTTACCGTGCTTGGAATCTGTCCAAACATTCTTCATATCCCAATTAGTTTGGGCAACGAATTCATGCTGCCTTTCCGGGCAATCTTTCANNATATGTATGAATACTTCTACCTTATTGCTGAGGTGTTTACTGATTAAGTCTTCTATGGCATGTATTTCTACCTCAGCATCCTGCACTTTATAGTACCAGGGCAACGTCAGGTGGGCATCGATATGCATTTTGTTGCCAAACTCAATTACACGCAGGTTGTGCAGGTCTATCCAATTGTCTTTCCTGTTCTGTTGCAGCAAGTCAATTACCTGCTGTATCAGTTTTTCATCCGCTTCATCCATAATGCCTGACAAAGACCTCCTGACCACTCTGTAACCTGTAACGATGATTACCACAGAGAATATCAGCGCCACAACGCTATCCAACCATTGCCAGCCTGTAATCAACAACAGTATCAAACCAATAACGATGGCTATTGTTGAATATGCATCAGATTTCAGGTGCTTCCCTGCCGACTCTACAATGAGTGATTTTTCTTTCTTCCCCACCCTTACCGCATATATACCCACTACCAGGTTGATAGCACCTGTGATGGCGATAATGACGATACCAATATCTAATTGATGAAGCGGGTGCGGCTCTATCAACTGGCCAATAGCTTCGTAGGCTATCATCAGTCCTGCAACAAAAATCAATGAGCCCTCTATAGCAGCGGAAACAAACTCCGCCTTACCATGCCCGTAAGGATGGTTCAGGTCACGTGGTTTGGCGGCAAGGATAATACTGTACAGGCCAATAAGCCCGGCTATTACATTTACCGTGCTTTCCAGCGCATCGGTAAGTATGGTTACTGAGTGTGTTATATACCAGGCCCATATTTTACCTACAAACAACACAATGGAAAGTATGGCAATATTCCGCTGAACCTTGATGACCGTCATGCCTGCTCTTTCTGTTTAAACAACTTCCACATAAATGCACCACTCCATCCACCAAGTCCGCCAACTAACGCCCCTAATACAATATTTACGACAAGAAATAATGTGTGGCTAAGCCCGAATAACTGTGCCATACGGTTGGAAAGTATTTGTTCATTGGCGGTATCAGTTCTTAGAATAAGATACAACCAAAGCAGTCCAATACTGATAAAACCATTCACAAATGCCCATCGCGCCCTCTGCTGCCATACTACTGCAATGAGGAAAGGAATGACAGCTACCATCCNNAAGATGCCAGCCATGCCAATAATGCCGTTATTATGATGGTAATTAACTGCCTCATTGTTTAAACGGTTTTATCTGCCATTGATATTTTACCGTACCATCCCCCGGCTTATTACCCTTCGCTACAAATGACAGCCTGTAATATTCACCTTTTGCCCATTTGTCTACAAAGCTGATGTAGTATTTACTGCCCGGATTACCTGATTGCCCGCCGGGAAATACCCCATACCCTTCAGGCACATCTTTCATCTCTACTACCATCCGCCACGACGGGCCGTGATTACCTTTCATGGCATTTACTGTATTACCCCATCCACCATTTTGTATATCTGTCACACTCATGGGTTTTAGTTTAGCCAGGTGGGTAATGGTTGTATTCTTTACTTTATACCATTCCAGGCCACCGTTTTGTTTCAGCTTGTCCAGGCTGTCCACAGCTTTTTTATAGCTTGCCACAACCAGCTTATCCACGTCACCCAATTTGTCTTTATCGTTCAGCATCAGCTGCATCGTCCGCTCCGGCAGGGGATACAATGCATTTGGATAAGCGCCGAATTTCTGCTTCCAGATAGAAGAATACAACAAAGACCACCATACCTGGAAAATTGTAGCCGCTTCGCTTTTCGTGCTGTAGTTATAATTCCAATTCTTCAGGGCCTTACTATAATCATCCTGCACGCCATTAGCTGTAATAACAGTTAACAGGTACGGCGTTAGTTTTCTTGCCAGCACAGAATGTTCATCGTTTTGCAGGCTGAACATATCATCCACCGTAGCACTATGCATAGTATCCAGCACTTCGTTGATGCGCCATGCACGCAATTCATGAAAGTCACCATTGAACCAATAGGGATAGCTGTTGTCTGCCACGTTTTGATTGGCTGATGATAAATAACCCTGCATAGGGTTGTATGCATGCGGATTTTCATTTACAGGAATTAAATCACCCCACAACGTTGTACTATCGTAGCCGGGCATTACATACTTACCCTGGCCCTTCCATTTGTTCACGTATTGCCCCTGCCCCCACAAAGCAATATTGCCGCTATTGTCTGCGTATATAAAGTTTTGTGCAGGGCAAAGAAAATAACCGATTGCTTCTGTATAAGCAGCGTAGTTACCCGCTCTGTTTAGCAGGTACAGGCTCAGCAATTCATTGCTCTCCATATGCCCCATCCATTTCATGGCAAGCGGAACAGTAAGCCCAGCCGGACCTTCAAAGTTCTTATCATACATTATCGGGCCATGCACAGTATAATTCACTGTATCATTTACATCAGGCTTTCCTTTTACCTTAATTACTTCTAACCTTTTTTCAAATAATTTAGGCGCACCATTAAATCGGTAGTGACCTGCATCTATCACGTCAATAGCGTAGAAATCTTTTACATCACGATAATTGTTAG
>DINJ01000212.1:0-2722 GCA_002423665.1 Bacteroidetes bacterium UBA5543
GCGAGACGTAGCCATATACACAGCAGGTAATGCCATAGCAATGCCGGTAATCTTCAGCCAGCCCATACTATCACCATAAAGCCAATAGGCAAAGATGACCGGGATGACCAGCGATAGCTTGTTGGCAATGGATGTAACCGTCATGCCCTGCTGTGCGGTGCTGTACGCCATCAGGTTGAAGAGGAAAATAAAATAGGCNNGCAGGATGGCGTTCAGCAGCCAGTGTTCGTATTGTATTTCGGCACGGAAAGGATGGTAGCCGTGTGTGGCCCAACCTGTGAACATGCACACCCAGTAGTTGACCGTAATGGCCTGCATGGTATCTACATTATATTTTGCAAACAGCTTGAAGGCTATGAAAATAAATGTATTGAGCAGGATAACTAACAGCAGGTATTGCATGTGCAAATTTACAACTCGTAACCCGGCATAAAAGGATAAGGGTTGTTTTTATTTATATACAGGTGCAATACATCGCTGCCTACGGGTGTTTGTTCTGCGNNACCCTCTACTATCAGCGATTGTTTGCCTGCAGTGTAAAGTTTATCTAAAAGCTGTGGTATGATATTATTCGTGAAATCAAGCTCTATATATTCTACATTGTCTTCCCTGCCCGATTTTTTGTTGTTCAGCACCCATGTTTCTGCTTCGGCATCAAACAATTTATGCGTAGCGGGTATTTGCATGTTTTTGTCCACTACTATACGTAAAGGATTTTTACCCTTCCACAAACGGCCAGAGAGTTGCGGGTCGTCGTTGCGGGCGGTGGTGTACCCTACCATGATCGCATCTTCTTCGGTACGCCACTTGTGCACCAGTTGCTGACTGTGCGGTGTACTTAGCTGGTAGCGGCCGCGGTCGGCGGGGGCTATATATCCATCGGCCGACTGCGCCCATTTCAATATTACATAAGGACGCTTGCGCTCCTGTATGGAAAAGAAACGCCTGTTGAGCCAGCGGCCCGCTTCTGCCATCACGCCAACGGTTACGGCTATATTGTGTTCCTTAAGTATATCCACTCCCTTGCCTGCTACTTTATCGGGCGGGTCGGTATTGCAGATGATGACTTCTTTTACCTGTTCCTGCACCAACCTGTTGGCACAAGGCGGAGTTTTGCCGTAATGCGCACATGGCTCCAGCGATACATACATGGTGCTCTGCGGGATGAGTTCTTTATCTTCATCCGATACAGATGCCAGGCAATTCACCTCGGCGTGCGGGCCGCCATATTCATTGTGCCACCCCTCGCCGATAATGCTGCTGTCGTGCACCAGCACAGCACCCACCATGGGATTAGGGCTTACACGCCCCTTGCCACGCAGCGAAAGCTCCAAGCAACGTTGTATGTATTGATTGTGATGCAAAGCAGGGTAAAGATAGTTTAAATCGGCTCGGCATGTATGTTGTTGGTCAGGCGACGCAATAACAGCGAGGGGTATGCGACACAATGGCATCAAGGAGAGTTGTTGATCAGGCGACGCAACAACGGCGGGGTATAAATGTAGTGCCAGGGNNGGCGGGGGGGGGAAGCATAGTTAATAAGTCCGGTTGACATTTATTACATTTACAAATGACCCCAAATATAGATTTTAACCAAGCAGTTTTTACTGTAAATGATATAATGCGCAATAACGAACTTATTGCATATGTCTTTCATGATAGTGACGGTGATTGGCAGTTTCTGCCTGATAAGGAAGTGAGTACAGATAATATGATGATTGTAAGTTTAGGTCAAATTATACGACATGACAGTTCTATTGAACAAATATTATCTTTAGAGGAGGGGTTCAGGGCGTACAGAAAGAACAAATATGAGGCTTGGGATGTAACTAATATAGCTGAATAATGACGCCGTTGCTGTGTCGCCTGACCAGCAACTCAACCACATTTATTATTTTCACCAAATGAGATATACCCAATTCTTCACCGCAACTATTCTCAATTGGCAGAAGCTGCTACTCCCTGATACTTTTAAAGACATCATCATCAGCGCACTAAAGCACAGGGTAGAGAAAAAACAAGTACGCATCTATGGACTTGTTATTATGCCCAACCATATACACTTACTGTGGTACATCCATCCGGATATTAAAAGGGAAGACTTCCAAAGAGATTTATTGAAATATACCGCGCGAGAAATGATACATACCCTAAAAGCTGATGGGCGAGATGACATCATTCAAAAACACGCAGTAAACGATAAGGATAGGAAAATACAGATATGGGAGCGCAATTCATTGACTACTGATATATACTCACTAGAAGTGTTCAACCAGAAATTAGATTATATACATGCTAACCCTTTACAAGACAGGTGGCAATTAGCTAAAGAAACAACAGGCTATAAATATTCGTCAGCGATATTTTACGAAACGGGTGTTGATGAATTTAATATGCTCACCAATTATCTTGAGGATTATTAGCAAGATAAGTTGAGTTGTTGGTCAGGCGACGCAACAACGGCGAGTGAGGATATATTGGTTGCTCGTCATGCAATACTGCAACTGCATTAAAAACTACATCCGTTCTATTATCCCCGCTATACCCTGGCCGCCGCCTACACAGGCTGTTACCATACCGTATTTTTTATTCAGCCTTTCCAGGTCATGGAGGTTTTGTATGGTGAGCTTGGCGCCACTGCAACCCAATGGGTGCCCTAATGAAATAGCACCTCCGTTGATGTTGACTATGTCGGGGTTCATGCCCAGCTCGTTGATGACCG
>DINJ01000212.1:2859-3480 GCA_002423665.1 Bacteroidetes bacterium UBA5543
TTTAAAGTAGCCCTGCTCTATTGCGTTCAGCGCCTTCCTGTGCGAGTTGTAAGCAAATTCATCCTGTGCCTCGCGGGATACTTTATAGTCCTGCGCTACCTGCTCGGCGGTAAGGCCCATGCCCAGGTAATAGTCGCCGTTGTCTTTTGTGATGTTATAATTGGGCATAGTACGCCAGCCTGCTGTGGGCACCAGGCTCATGCTTTCTGTTCCGCCTGCTATGATGCAGTCAGCCATGCCAGATCGAATTTTTGCAGTGGCNNGTTCTATAAGGTCAATATCATTCAGCTTCATGCCTGCCTGCTTCAATGCTTTGGGCACAGCAGCTACAGGACCTATACCCATGATGCGCGGGTCGACACCGGCGCTGGCACAGGCTACCAGTCTGCCCCAGGGTTGCAGGCCCAAAGATTTCATCAGTTGTTCGCTCATCACTATTACAAATGCAGCACCGTCTGATGTTTGTGAAGAGTTGCCGGCAGTCACCGAACCACCCGCCGCGAATACGGGTTTTAGTTTCGCAAGCGCATCCATACTGGTATCGGCACGCGGGCCTTCATCCGTATCTACTATATAGTCGCGGGTGGTGCGTTTGCCTTTTTCGTTGACGGTTACTTCTTC
>DINJ01000212.1:3529-5208 GCA_002423665.1 Bacteroidetes bacterium UBA5543
CCCGGCGCCCATTCGCCCACAGCACAGTTGGCTATGATGCGCCCCACCTGCAGGCCCTGCTCCGCCTCGGGCACGGCATTACCTACTATTACATCGTCTATTAGTTTGGGGTCAAGCTGCGGCACCGATGCCAGCAATCCTTTTATCACATCCACCGCCAGGTCGTCAGGACGTGTAAACCTGAAACCTCCCCTGCCCGCCTTGCCCACCGCTGTGCGGTAGCCTGCTATTATGTATGCTGTGTTCATTTCTTAAGTTAACATGTTAATTGGTTAATAAGGTAAAAAGTGGAACAATCTTCATAATCTGCTGTTTTAAAGTTAAGAAAAAAGAGGCATTGTGGCTTNNAAGTCGTTGTTATAATATAAGGCTATAGTGATATTTAAGGCAACTCAGCCCTTAATTGTAAATTTGCAGGTATGGAAAAGAAGAAGACATTGGTATTGGGTGCGTCGGTAAACCCCGCGAGGTATGCAAACATGGCCATCAACAGGCTGCTGGCATACCGGCACCCTGTTGTGGGCATTGGGAAAGATATGGGCAACGTGGGTGGTGTGGAGATAACGATGGATACTCCACCGATGGATGATATAGATACGGTAACGCTTTACCTGAACCCGCGCAACCAGGTGCCCTATCATGATTATATACTATCACTCAAGCCTAAGCGAGTGATATTCAACCCCGGTACGGAGAATGATGAACTGGAAGCTATGCTGCGCGAAAAAGGCATAGAAGCAAAAGAAGCCTGTACATTGGTGATGCTGGGTACAGGGCAGTATTAGAGACCTCTCCCTGCTTCTCTTAAGGAGAGGAAGCTCACTTTTCGTATAGTTATGTGACAAATCTTTGAGTGGGTTATTGTAATTTGGAGGGAGAATGAAAACCTGCTATCTCATATTCCTTTTCTTTTTCACTTCATTTGTTGGGGTTGTGGATAGTTTTGGGCAGGAGGACAACAGTATTACAATAACAGGTGTAGTAGTAGACGAATNNAAAACATTAGCGGGAACTGTTACAGATTTTGATGGCAAGTTTTCCATAATAATCCCTGCAAATATTGCAAACGAAACAAGCACAAGAATTAATATAAATTATATCGGACGAATACCTGTATCAAAGCTGTTAAAAGGATTGGTGAATTCCGGTGACATTCGGTTGGTCATGGGCCGCGACCCAAAACCCCACACAGACCATCATGTTGGCAGGTTTCGAGTACCGTTAATTGACGAGTATAGCGGCGGGNNGCATGTAAAGACAATGGTGGACTATGAAATAGAACAAAGCGCGTACTGATGAAAACCTGCTATCTCATACTTCTTTTCTTTTCCTCTTCATTTATTGGAGTCATTGATTGTTACGGTCAGGAGGATAGTAACATTCCCGACAGTATTACCATAACAGGGGTAGTGGTAGATGAACAATACAATGAGCCGATAATGATTGCCCATGTAGCCTTGCGTAATAATGATGAATTAATATGCAACACTACTACAGATTTCATGGGGGAATTTTCATTTCGCATTGCTACAACCGGCATTACTAACCTTAATATGATGATACAATCCTATGGGTATAAGGAATATCGGATAACAAATATTAATCCTCTTTTAGATTCAATTTCAGGCATTAAAGTAGTCATGCAACCATCCGATGTTCAGTTTAGTGAAATAATAATA
>DINJ01000245.1:0-329 GCA_002423665.1 Bacteroidetes bacterium UBA5543
ATCATCCAGTAGTAATCCATCTTGAACGTATAAGAAGTGATCTCTTTGCCGTCAATGAAATATTTACCATTGCTTTCGCTGAAATCGTTGCCCTCGTATATATCTATAATGCGGCGGTAGATGGCTATGTTCTGCGGGGTGAGCTGAACGGTTGCGCCTTTCTTAGGTATCGTCAGCGGTCCATAGTTGTCCTTATTCCATTTGTAATTAGCCGTGTCGTGCGGGAACACCCACGCACCGGGGCTTTGCGGTACATAACCCGCGGGGTCGTTAAAAGGCGATACCGATACTACCTGCGGCTGATCACTCACGAGTTTCAGCTGGTCATT
>DINJ01000245.1:347-6943 GCA_002423665.1 Bacteroidetes bacterium UBA5543
TCACGCGCCAGGGCATAGTAGTCCTGCTCGGGGGCTTCTTTTACCACTGTGTCGCCATTGGGGAAGTTGAATACCACGATATCGTTGCGCTTTACATCGCCCACACCCCAGAAACGGCGGTAGTCCCACTGCACGGCTTTGCTGTATGACTCTCCGCCAAAGATGGTATTGTGCACCAACGGCACCGCCAGTGGTGTATTGGGCACGCGCGGGCCGTATGCTACTTTGCTTACAAACAGGTAATCGTTCACCAGCAGGCTACCCTCCATAGAGCCCGTAGGTATGGTATATGCCTCAATAAAAAAGGTACGGATGATAGTGGCTGCCACTATAGCAAATATGGCCGCATCGAACCATTCGCGGAAGAACGATTTTTTCTTTTTGTCTTTATTGTCTTTCTTTTTCCAGAATGCCAATCGCATAAGGTATGTGGTGTTTAGATTGCTCAAAAGTAACAAACTCCGCCTCAATACAATGAAGCGCCTGATACATGAAAGGAATTTTAACATTACGATTTCTTAAATAGCGTTAACAGCCTGTGTAGAAGGGTTTGTAAATACTTTAGTATTTTGTAGCCCTAAATAAAAGGAAACATGGCTCGCCACATTACGGTATTAGGGGCAGGATTAGTAGGCTCATTATTATCCATTTTACTGAAAAAACGAGGGTACGAAGTAACGATATACGAACGCAGGCCCGACATGCGCAAACAACTAATGTCAGCGGGTAAGTCCATCAACCTGGCGATGAGTGAACGCGGCTGGCGTGCGCTGGACCTGGCAGGACTGCGAAAAGATATAGAAGACCTGGCGATACCCATGTACGGGCGTTACCTGCACCAGGCCGATGGCAGTTCAGCCTTTCAGCAATACGGGACTAATAACCAGGCTATATACTCGGTAAGCCGCGGTGAACTGAACAGGAAGCTGATGACACTGGCAGAGGAGCATGGTGTTAAAATATTATTTGACCATAAATGTGTGAAGGTAGATGTGCAGGATAATATACTGCATATAGAAAAACCGGATGGCAGCACTGAAACAGTGCAAGCCGATTTATTATTCGGTGCTGACGGCGCATTCTCCGCACTCCGCAACAGCTATACTTATATGGACAGGGTGGATGCCCGCCATTTTTACCTGANNGGCAACCTGCAACTGGAAGAAAACGGGCTGCATATATGGCCGCGCAAAAACTATATGATGATTGCCCTGCCGAACACCGATGGCAATTTCACCTGTACACTGTTCTTCCCCTTTGAGGGCAGCCCTTCTTTCGAAGAAATAAATACGGAAGAAAAGGTGATGGCCTTCTTCAAAGAAAACTTCCCCGACGCGGTGCCGAAGATGCCGACACTGATTGAGGATTTCTTTACCAATCCTACATCTTCGCTCATCACTACCATGATAGAGCCCTGGCATTATAAAGACAAGAGCGCATTGATAGGCGATGCTGCACATGCTATTGTTCCCTTTTACGGGCAGGGCATGAATGCGGGCTTTGAAGACTGCACCATACTGGCAGGGCTAATGGACAAACACGGTGAAGACTGGGCCACCATACTGAAAGTATATGATGATATGCGCAAGCCGAACGGCGATGCCGTGGCACAACTGGCGCTGAACAACTTTATAGAAATGCGCGATAAGGTGGCGGATGCAAAATTCCTGGAACGCAAGAAAATAGAGAAAGAGCTGGTAAAACGTTACCCTAAGCAATTCATATCGGTATATGAAATGGTATCTTTCAGCCATACGCCGTATAAAACTGCGATAAGCTGTACCGAAGCACAGGATGAACNNATTTTTTCAGCAATATAGAACAGCAGGATTTTCAACAACAATTAGACAAGTGGCTTGAGGGCTATCATCAGTCTGTACAGCAGCTGGACTTCGGAAATGGGTAATGATAAAAGGTGGACGTTAAAGCAGGCTGACGAATCATGGATAAAAGAACTGCATAGCTCACTGCGCATCAGCCCTATATTATGCCGGCTGCTGGCGGTACGTGGCATTAAAGATTACGACAGCGCCAAAACATTCTTCCGCCCCGAACTATCGCAGCTGCACGACCCCTACCTGATGAAAGGCATGCGCGAAGCGGTAACCCGCATAACCGATGCTATAGAGTGGCACGAGAAAATAATGGTGTACGGCGACTATGATGTGGATGGCACTACCGCCGTAGCCTCTATGTATTCTTTCCTGCGCAGCCAATACAAGGGTGAAATCACTTATTTAGTACCACACCGCTACCGTGAGGGTTATGGTGTATCGAAAGCGGGCATTGACTACGCGCATGNNAAGCAAGCGGATTGCCCTTATCCGTATAAAGAACTTTCGGGCTGTGGTATCGGCTTCAAACTGATATGCGCATTGGCGCAGCAATGGAAACTGTCTGAAGAAACAGCATATGAATACCTGGACCTGGTAGCTACCAGTATTGCGGCAGATATAGTACCCATAGATGGTGAAAACCGCGGGCTGGCATACTACGGATTAAAGAAGGTAAATGAAAATCCATCAGCAGGCATCAGGGTACTGAAGCAACTGGCGGAAGTAAAAAAAGACCTCACCATATCGGACCTGGTATTTGTAATAGGTCCGCGTGTAAACGCCGCCGGCAGGATGGATGACGCACGCAAAGCGGTGGACCTGTTCATTGAAGAGGACCTTGAGAAAATTCCGGACCTGGCGGAGGCATTACACTCAGACAACTTCGACCGGAAGGAAGTGGACAAGACCACTACCGAAGAAGCGCTGGCTATGCTGCAAAATGATACAGTGTTACAGGAACGCAAATCGACCGTACTGTACCAATCGCACTGGCACAAGGGTGTGGTAGGTATAGTNNGACCATTACTACCGTCCTACAATAATACTTACACTCAGCAACGAAAAGGTAACTGGTTCGGCACGTTCGGTGTCCGGCTTTAATATTTACGATGCTATACATGAATGCCGCGACCTGCTTGAAAACTACGGAGGGCACTTCTACGCAGCAGGCATGACGATGCACCCTGATAATGTAAGTGCATTCGTGCAGAAATTTGAGCAGGTAGTTTCAGGCAGTATACCGCCGCACCTGCTGGTACCGGAGATAGAGATAGATGCCGAGCTGAAATTGTCGGACATCAAGCAACCATTCTACAATATCCTGAAACAGTTTGAGCCTTTCGGGCCTGCTAATATGCGCCCGGTGTTCATTACCAGGCATGTGTACGACTTCAGGGGCAACTCGCGCGTGGTGAAAGAACAGCACCTGCGGATAGTGGTACACCAGCATAGCGGTATTACCACAGACGGTATAGGTTTCAATATGGCAGATAAATATCCTATCGTTCAGCAAGGGCCTTTTGACGTGGTGTACACCCTGGATGAAAATGAATACAATGGCCGAACATCGCTACAGATGAAAGTGATAGATGTGAGGGCGGCGGGATAGCATCTCTTTGATAAGATTTATTGTAATTTTATTGTATGGGCGATGAAGAAGAAAATAAAGGCAAAATCAACGAGCCTTCCGTTTCTTACAGTGGTAATAACATCAGGGTATATACTTCCTTTGATGATGCGGCAAAAGGTGAATTGGCCGATATATTAAAACAATCGCCCGAAGACCGTATCCGTGAAACAGTGCAACTGATACTCAGAGTATATGGTGTTACACAGGAAGAGTTAAATGAGCGCACAAGGAATATGAAGATTACAATCATCCGTTCATGAATATTTTTATAGAATCACATAAAATACTTCTGCAAAAGCTGATAGAAGCCGGGGTAGATTTTATCCTGATTGGCGGGTATTCAGTTATATATCATGGGTATAAGAGAACAACCGGAGACATGGACATCTGGCTAAAACCAGACAATGAGAACAAAGCAAAACTTGCAAAAGCGTTGAAGGCTGTAGGTTTTAACACCGAAGACTTATCAGTTCTGAATGAAATTGACCTGACAAAACATACAGTTTTCAGCATCTGGGATGACCCTGAAAAAGTAGATTTTATTACAATAATTAATCTTGTTGACTACGACGCTGCCAATAATCAAAAAATACTCGGCGATATAGACGGGTTGCAAGTTCCTGTACTTCATCTCAATGACCTAATCCTTTCCAAGATGAACACAGGGCGACTGCAGGACAAAGCAGACATTGAGAAGCTCCAGGAAATTCAGAAAACAAAAAAGAAATAATTAAAAACGCACTGCAATTGCAGTGCGTTTTTATCATCAGAATGTTCTTAATTAGCTCTTCTGCTCGTTGGGGCCTTTTTCTATCAGGTCCATAAACTGGTCGAGTTTGGGTGTGATAATGATTTGGGTGCGCCTGTTCTTCATTCTGCCCGCTTCGGTATCGTTATCAGCTACAGGGTTGTATTCGCCACGGCCACCTGCTGTCATACGCTTGGGGTCAACACCATATTCGTTTTGCAGCGCCTGTACTACTGACGATGCCCTGAGTGTACTCAGGTCCCAGTTGTTGCGGATGTTGGGGCGGGAGATAGGCACGTTGTCCGTATTACCCTCTATCAGCACCTCGTAGTCTTTATAGTCGGTGATGATTTTCGCAATTTTAGATAATGTTTCTCCTGCGCGTTCTGATATCTGGTAGTCGCCGGATTTATACAGCATATTATCAGACAAAGAGATATACACTACGCCTTTCAGTACCTGTACATCTACGTCTTTTAGTTCTTCCCTGCTCAATGAACGTGTCAGGTTGTTGGTCAGCACCATATTGAGCGAGTCGCTCTTGTTCTTCAGGTTTACCAGGTGCTGAATGTATTTGTTGGAAGCATTGATTTCATCTACCAGTTTGGAGATGTTTACATTGCCCTGCCCGGCTGATGTGAGACATTTATCTAATGCCGACTGTAAGGACAATAAGTTGGAACGCTCAGATGTAAGCTGGTCTTCCAGGCTATTAACACGTGCCCGTGCCGCTGATAAATCTGAATTGCAGTCCTGGTTCTTTTTTTCCAGGTCAGATATTCTTGACTGCGAAGTGCTTTGCAGGCTGCTATACCTGCCCTGCAGTTCTTTATACTTCTTTTGGCTGACACATCCTGTGCTCAACAGGCCTATTGCCAATACCATTACCGATGCTGTTTTCATACGCATATTTTTAAATGAGTAATCGCTAAATTATTACTTAAGGAACGTAAAAGCGATGACAATGTTCAGGAATTAAGAAATATTTAGCGCTTTTTCCAGGTCGAGGTGGGCGCCCATATCTGTTACCGTTAGTTTGTGCACCATACCTAATGCAAGTGTATGATTATCTTCAATATGGCCCGTAGGAAAGTTGAAACATACCGGGTAAGTATATTCAGCTACACTATCAAAAATGATTTCTTCCACAGTTTTACCGAAAGGGCGTTCCGTGTCTTCCATTTCGGTCAGTCCACCTATTATTAATCCTTTCAGGTTGTCCAGTTTGCCTGCACGTTTCAATGTCAGCATCATGCGATCCATTTTATAGAGGTGCTCGCCTATATCTTCAATGAAGAGTATTTTACCTGTGGTATCTATATCAGACTTTGAACCAACCAGGTGTGATAATATGGCCAGGTTACCACCTGTTAATATGCCTTCACCATTACCTATACGGTTGAGCGGGTGTGGTGTGGTATGATAGTGCTGGCTCTCGCCTATCAGGCAGGCGTATAACCTTTTTATGTGTCCGGCATTAACAGTTTCGGGTGTAAACGCACCGCACATGGGGCTGTGCAGTGTGGGTATTTCCAATGTGTTGTGTATATGGCTGTGCAATACCGTAATATCACTGAATCCACAAATCCATTTGGGGTTCATTTTAAATTTACTCCAGTCCAGCCTGTCAATAATCCTGCTGAGGCCGTATCCGCCACGACCCATGAGTATAGCACTGATATCAGGATTGTCCAGCATCTGTTGCAGGTCGGCAGCGCGCTGTTCGTCCGTACCTGAAAAATAATGATGTTCGTTGCCTACTGTTTTACCAATCACCACTTCGAACCCCCACAATTTCAGCACTTCGGCGGCAAATCTTACCCTGTCTTCTGATACATAACCCGAAGGGAAGGTAATACCTACAACCGAGCCTCTGTTAAGGTATGGTGGATTATTTGTCATATGCTTTACCATAAACCTACATAAATATTTTCTTCCCTTATCTCAACAGGGTATGTTTTCAATTTATAGCCTTCTCCACTGGTATTTCTGCCATTGGCGGGGTCGAACCTGTATTTGTGTAAGGGGCATACTATTCTGCCCTCCATGTCCACCCATCCATCGCATAATCTTGCACCCGCATGCGGACAAGTAGCTGCGAAGGCGAATATATCATCGCCCCTTCGCAGCAGCGCCACTACCTTATTTTCAACAACTGTTTCCGTCAGTTTGTTTTCGGGAAACGCAGTATAAGTATGAGATTTAACAATTTGCCAGTCGTATATCATCTCCTCGTCGCAAAAAAGTCCTTCATCAGTTTAATGCAATCATCGGCCAACACACCTGTCACCAGTTCGGTTTTGGGGTGAAAAGGCCAGTTCTCTTTTGTAATTCTTTTATAGCCGTTTTTTTCATCCGCCCCACCGAATACCACCCTGCCTAT
>DINJ01000081.1:0-7150 GCA_002423665.1 Bacteroidetes bacterium UBA5543
TAGGTATATACCACGCAGTTTGCTTTACAGGATTGTTGGGGTTATTGGGATTGTTAGGATTATTAGGGTTGTTATTAGATGTGGGTGTCACAGGAGTGTTGTTCTTGTTGCAGGCAGATGCTATAAACATAAGAACAAAAAAGAGGTAACGCATATTACGCATAAGGCTCGGATTTGTCGCAAGATAATTATTCCTTGGAAACTATTAAACCATGAAACATACCACAGGCGCAGCAATATCAGGTTCGTTACACCCCCACCAGTATATTCATCAACTCCTGTATCTCCGCGGCTTTTTCATCGTCGCGCTTGTAGCGGTAGCAGAGCATCAGTTCTTCCAGCATTTTGAAGATAACACGCTTAGCATCTACAGGCTTGAAGTAGGTTTCCCTGTCTGTGGCATTTATTTTCTTAAGGTAAGTGTCCACGTCTTTTTGTGTGTACACCATACCATTCATTGGATCAACGAAAAATTGCATTTGCTGCACAGGTGCGTCATCTACACTGTAGAAATGGTGCAGTGTATCTATATATGCGAATACAAATTGCCTGGGCAGGTCAATGGCGAATATAGGAATATCCAGCAACTCGCACAGCGCCAGGTACAGCACGCCGATTGAATATGCATTGGCCTGCTTGCTTTCCATCACCTGGTTGATGAAGTAGTATTTAGGCTCNNCTTGTAGTAATTGAACAATATGCTGTTCAGGATATTTACCTGCTCCAGCGGAGTAAGATAGTTATTCAGTTCCAGCCATATATTCCTGCGCATCTGGTCGAACTGCGAGAGTATAGAGGGCACGTTCATTTCAGGAAACTGGAACTTGGCTACCAGTATGGCACCGCGCAACAATTCCGGTTTGGGCGCCTGGCGCCAGTCGTAAACCTCCTTTTGCAGGTTCTGGAAATGCACACGGTGAATGAGCATTTCAATCCGCTCCTGTGTAGCAGCATCAGCCGTTACTTCCCACAATTGCTCCAGGTTGGGAATTATCTCCACACCATAGTTCAGCAGTTTTTCTGCTACGGTATCAAACACCTCGGTATCGGGGTCGTCAATCAACTTCAACAAGGCCGATATTTCCTTCTCGTGCGGCATGCTCAATCTTTCCTTTTCGTAATGGTAATTTACGACTTTTTCTTCTTACCCCTGGCTGCTTTTTTCGGAGGATTGGCTTTTACATCTTCTATGATTGCCTTCACTTCTTCTATTGTCAGGTCAGCAGCTGTTTCCTGCTTTTCCTTTGGCAATTTATAGTTGCGCAGGCCTTGTTTGATATAAGGCCCGTATGGCCCTTTCAGGATTTTGATTTTCTCTTTCTCAAATATTTTGATGGTATTCTCTGCAGCGGCTTTACGCTTCTCCTCAATAAGCGGCGCTACCTCATCCAACTCAACTGTATATGGATCCATCTCTTTTTTCAGAGAATAGAATTTACCATCGTGCTGTGCATACGGACCGAAGCGGCCGATGTTCACAACTACATCAATACCCTCAAACAAGCCCAACTTACGCGGCAGTTTGAACAGTTCCATCGCCTCGTCAAAAGAGATGGTTTCAATACTCTGGTTGGGGCGCAACTTGGCAAAGCGAGGTTTTTCTTCGTCTTCTGTTCCGCCTATCTGCACCATAGGGCCAAACCTGCCCAGTCGGGCCACTACAGGCTTACCACTTTCAGGGTCTTGCCCCAACTGGCGTTCACCTTTAGCACGCTCAGCATGCTCCAGTGTATGCTCTACATTTTTATGGAAGGGATGATAGAAGCTGTCTATCATCTTGTGCCATTCTGTTTTGCCTTGCGCTATTTCGTCAAACTCTTGCTCTATCTTGGCTGTAAAGCCATAGTCCATCACCTTCTGGAAATGCTCACTCAGGAAGTCAGTCACTACCAGTCCCAGGTCGGTTGGGAATAATTTATTTCGCTCTGCTCCTACGTTTTCTGTTTCTTCTTTGCGTGTTATTTCACTTCCTTTCAGGCTTAGTATCCTGTATATACGCGGAATCCCTTCTTTATCTCTCTTCTCTACATACCCACGCTGTTGTATAGTGCTGATGGTTGGCGCATAGGTGGAAGGACGGCCGATACCCAACTCTTCCAACTTCTTCACCAGCGATGCTTCTGTATATCTTGGCTGCGGGCGTGTAAACCTTTCAGTGGTTCGCATCTCTACCAGCGGCAGTTGCATACCTACGCTCAGCGGCGGCAGCATATCCGCATTCTCTTCATCACCGTCTTCGTCATCGCGTCCTTCGGTATATACTTTCAGGAAACCGTCGAAACGCAGCACCTCACCTTTCGCAGTCAACTCATCCTTACGTGTCGAGATATTAATTTTAGCGGTAGTACGCTCCAGTTCTGCATCAGCCATCTGGCTGGCCATGGTGCGCTTCCATATCATCTCGTACAGGCGTTGCGCATCAGCATTACCTGTTTGCTGCACACTCATATCGGTAGGTCGTATGGCTTCGTGCGCTTCCTGTGCTCCGGCTGTCTTGGTTTTATAGGCCCTGTGCTGCACATAGTCTGCCCCAAATGCACTGGTAATTTCTGCTGAGGCGCCATTAATTGCTTCCTGCGACAGGTTGGTAGAATCGGTACGCATATAGGTTATCTTACCGCTTTCATACAGCCGCTGGGCAATGGTCATGGTTTGNNTGCGCTTCCTGCGCACTCTCGTTCTTATTCTTATACTGCCGCTGCTGGTGATATTTTTCACCATACTGCGCTGCAATTTCTTTTTGTGTAGATTCAAGGGCGGTTTCAGACAAATTCACAGAGTCCGTACGCATATAGGTTATCTGTCCGCTTTCATACAGTTTCTGCGCCAGCAACATGGTCTTAGATACCGAATATCCTAGTTTTCGGCTGGCTTCCTGTTGCAAGGTAGACGTCGTAAATGGTGCAGCAGGAGATTTTTTAGCCGGTTTTACCTGTACATCGGTAACAGTATATGTAGTACCTATACAGTCAGATAAATATTTATTGGCACCAGCTTCATCCGATATTTTCTCGCTACTCTCCGCCTTGAAAGTCACTTTCTTTTTGTTCAGGTCTTCAGCCTGGAAATATGCGTCCAGTTTAAAGCTGCTCTGTGGATCAAACTTATTGATTTCCCTTTCACGCTCAGCTATCAGCCTTACTGCTACTGATTGTACACGCCCTGCAGACAAGTTGTTGCGCATACTCATCTTGCGCCATAGTATCGGTGATATTTCAAAACCCACTATCCTGTCGAGGATACGGCGCGCCTGCTGGGCGTTCACCAGGTCCATATTTACCGTGCGGGGTTTCTCTACCGCTTTCTTTATGGCGGGTTTAGTGATTTCGTGAAAGACTATCCTTTTGGTTTTGCGGGGATCAAGGCCGAGTACTTCGCAAAGGTGCCATGATATAGCCTCCCCTTCGCGGTCCTCATCCGTTGCCAGCCATACTTCTTCAGATTTTTTGGCCAGCGATTTCAGTTCCTTTACTACCTTTTGCTTATCGTCAGATATCTTGTATTTAGGAGTATAGTCATTTTCTATGTCTATCCCCATATCCTCCTTTTCCAGGTCGCGGATGTGGCCATAGCACGATTGCACTTCAAAATCTTCACCCAGTATTTTTTCTATCGTTTTCGCCTTTGCCGGAGACTCCACTATCAACAGGTTCTTTGCCATTCGCTTAACCTTTTGCTCTATTTTATATTATTACTAATTCCCTTTCTGCCTATGGTCGGGGATGTGCAATAATAAAGTATTGTTTCGGAAAAATAAAAAAGGGTGGCAATCTTGCCACCCTTTTATTAATAATATGACTGTGAATTAGTGAGCTACTGTTACGCGCTCTACCCTCTTCTCGCCACCTGCTTCAATGTTCACCATGTATACACCGTTAGTCAGTTGGCTGGTAGTAAACACAGCTTCACCTGTAGTAACATTATTGAATGACTGGCGGCTAACAACCTGGCCCATCACGTTAGTGAAAGAAACCTGAACATCAGCAGCAGTACCCAGAGCAAATGGCACCCTTACTTCGCTTGTAGCGGGGTTAGGGTAAACCTTAGCGCTTGCTATTACACCCTGAACGTTATCAACGTTAACTGCAGGACAGTTAGCNNGGTCAGCTTCCTGGTTCCAGAAATAGCTACCTATGTAAGTATCATAGAATGCGCTGTTGGTATCATAACCCCTCAGCATAGCCATACCCACGTTGTAGTTTTGAGGATCGTACTTAGGATATTGGTTTGCGTTCTGACCAAACATCATAGGGCGGAACATATTGTATTTGAATGCCTCCTGGCCTGTTACTGCACTACCACGGAAGATAGTATCTGTATAAGGAGCAGGTTGGTTAGGATCGCCGCTGATGAAAGTAGCTGTAGCACCTACCAGGTTGCCTGCAGGTATGCTGGCACCGAAAGGTATTACGAAACGATTTACACCATTTGACAATGTATCGACAGCTGTTGTGCTGTTGATGATGAAATCTTTAACTATACGAGTAGTACCGCGGGCAACCCTTCTTACTGAATCGTACATTACCGTTGGGACCCTGATGGTATCATAACCATACCTCTGCTGGAATACACCGGGCTGGCCATTCAGGAACCAACCGGCAACCCTGATATCCTGGCCGGTAGCACCTGTACCATATATCAGAGATACACGCAGTGTATCTACTACACTGTGCTTTTGAGAGTTTCTTCCATATATACCGTAGAATGCAACGCTATCTACAGTGTAGTTAGAATAGTTCTGAATAGCTACTTTACCTGAATAATCCAGGGCAAAAGGATCATTAAACAGAGACATCCATGGGTGTAACACACCACCAATGCTCATCATAGCAATAGTATCTACTACAAATCCACCGCCTGTCTGGCTGTAGATACCCATACCATTACCATCAGCCCACATATAAGGCAGTGATTGTGAAGGGTCGTTCAGTATATCCAGGAACTCTACGTAGTTGATAGTACGAGAACCGCTGATAGTACCTTTGCTTGAACTCCTGTTGTTATTATGCTTCCATGCAGTAGCGTCTTTCAGCTCTTGTACGGTAATACGCTTGCCATCAATTGATTTGTGTTGGTTAGCGATCGGAGCGACCATTATTGACGCATCAGAAATCTTTTGCGCAGATGCACCATTCACCACTACACCCAAGGATAAAAGTAATAGTAACTTTTTCATCATTTATCGTTTTTTAATTTTATTGGAATTGTAAAGATAAGTATTCTTTATAGATTAAGACAAAAATTTTAGGCCCTCCGTTAGTCATTTTCACACTTTTATGCTTTTTTATACAATGCCGTGACATACTGATAATTGTCAGCAACTAAAATTTCATTGCATGGCGGCAGGCTATTACTTTTGCATACTTAATTAATATATGCTGCCGCAATTCGACAATACTGAAATAGCGTTCAAATATCGTACCGATAGCGAACTGAAACAGGCGCAATTCCTGTTTTCTTCCATGGGATCGCCAACTTTAACAAAAATAGGCATGGCCGTCACAAAATGGTCACTCAGCCTCAGGCTGCCTATCGAGGGTATAGTTAAAAGCACAATTTTCCGCCAGTTTTGCGGAGGTGTAACTATGGAAGAGGCTGCTGCCACAGCCGACAAACTAGCTGCCTACAACGTGGGGGTGATACTGGACTACGGCGTAGAAGGTAAAGAAGGCGAGGCCGAATTTGACAAGGCAGTACCTGAGTTCATCAAAGCCATTAAATACGCTGCATCAAAACCCAACATACCGTTCATTTCCCTGAAAGTAACCGGCTTTTCCCGTTTCGCACTGCTGGAAAAGATACATGCAGGCCACACCCTTAGCGAAGCCGAACAAGCAGAATGGCAACGCGTACACATGCGCATAGACCAGATATGCCACACCGCACACGACGAGGGTGTAATGGTATTGATAGATGCTGAAGAAACCTGGATACAGGAGCCGGTTAACGAACTATGCGAGGCGGTAATGCAACGCTATAACAAACAAAAAGCTATTATCTACAACACTTTCCAACTCTACACCACAGGGGCATTGCCCTACCTGGAAGTGGCCCTGAAAGACGCAACAGACAAAGGCTATATACTGGGTGCCAAACTGGTGCGCGGCGCCTACATGGAGAAGGAACGCAAACGCGCCGAAGAAATGGGCTACCCCTCACCTATCCAGCCAAACAAAGCCGCTACTGATAAGGACTACGATGCAGCCGCATTATTCTGCCTGCAACACTTAGACAAACTGGCGGTATTCATTGGTACACACAATGAAAAGTCGTGCATGGAAGCCGCAAAGTATATGGAGGCCAACAATATCCCCGCCAATAGTGACAGGGTGTGGTTTTCGCAGCTATACGGCATGAGTGATAACATCTCCTTCAACCTGGCTGATAGCAGGTACAACGTAGCCAAATACCTGCCATACGGCCCCGTGCGCGATGTGCTGCCCTACCTGATGCGCCGTGCACAGGAGAATACCTCGGTAGCAGGGCAGACGGGGCGCGAGCTGACACTCATCAATAAAGAACTGAAAAGAAGAAAGGCGCAATAAGCGCCTTTCTTTATCTTATTCAAAGACGTACACGTCNNATCGTTTTTGAGGCCGTCCCTTTGGGCTTTCATATCCGCTATCTCCGCACGCAGGTAGGTTATATTAGCCCTGGTATCTTCCAGTTCCTGCTGGCGGCGCTGCTGGGTGAACCAGTCGTTGCGGTCGAAGTAGCCAACCCACACTACGAACACTATGCCCGTAAGCAGGTATTTGTTAGTAGCTATCCGTAACGCCTTTTTCATCCCTATATATTACTTACCAAATATAAGATTTTTGCCGGGATAATAAGCATTGCTGCCCAGCTCCTCTTCTATCCTCAGCATTTGGTTGTACTTGGCCATACGGTCGCTGCGAGATGCACTACCAGTCTTAATCTGGCCGCAGTTCAGCGCCACTGCCAGGTCGGCGATGGTGTTGTCTTCTGTTTCGCCGCTGCGGTGGCTCATTACCGTATTGTAGCGGGCGTGCTGTGCCATAGTCACCGCGTCTATCGTTTCGCTCAGGCTGCCTATCTGGTTTACTTTCACCAACAGGGCGTTACCCACGCCTGTCTTGATGCCTTCGCTCAGCCTGTCTACATTGGTTACAAACAGGTCGTCGCCTAC
>DINJ01000081.1:7406-11608 GCA_002423665.1 Bacteroidetes bacterium UBA5543
GAACCACCCACGTAGCGGAACAGGCTGAGGCCCGTAGCCTGTGCTGCCGCCTTAGACACCGCCAGGCTCACCGCCAGAATAGCGTTGGCACCCAGTTTGGCCTTGTTTTTAGTACCGTCTATCTGCAACATGGCTGCGTCTATACCGCGCTGGTCGGTCACGTCCCAGCCATACAGTTCTTCGGCCAGGCTGTCGTTGATATTGCTTACCGCTTTCAGCACGCCCTTGCCCATGTATTTTTTCTTGTCGCCATCGCGCAGTTCTACGGCCTCGTGCTTGCCGGTAGATGCCCCTGAAGGCACGGCGGCACGGCCTGTAAAGCCGTCGCTGGTATGTACGTCAACTTCTACTGTGGGGTTGCCCCTGCTGTCGAGCACCTGGCGTGCTACTATGTCGGTAATGAAACTCATGATTAGATAATTGATTTTTTTCGGGGGCAAAGATAATTTGATAATGTGACAATTAGTTAATGCGGCAATGCGATAATCTGCTAATGCGGTAATTGGGTCATGTGTTAATAAGTTAATAGGGCAATTGGGTAATAAGTCGTGAGTAATGAGTCGTAAGTACCATTTTTTGTTAACTTTTGTTGGTGCGGCTTTAGCTTCAGAGCATATCGAACGATTGTAATTGATTGTATTTGAGCTGTTTAGCGCAGGTTTGTTAACTATTGTTAACTCTGCACNNCCCGCCGGTGTGGCGGGAGGATGGAATGTGGGCGATATGTGTTTTCGGTTTCATCGTTTTTCCTATAATGCGATAATCTGCTAATGCGGCAATGCGATAACCATTCTTTTACTACTGCAAAAATACAATAATAATTTGATTATAAGAAATATAATTTGGTTCTTGTTGCCGCAAGAATGCAGTCAAGCTTTGTGTGATGGGTTCTTGTGCCATCCTCGCCGCAAGTTTCCGAGTTATGTACGGCACAAGAACGCCACCCGCATTCCTATGCTGCATTCTTGCGCCAACATGGGGTAGCCCTTCGTCATATTTACTTTAATTTTATCTGAATAGAGTTGTCTGGAAGAAATAGTTTCTCCATGACACTTGCAATTCTTGACATACACATTGAAGCTGAAATGTTAATGTGTATAAATAGCACGTCGTCATTTAGGTCCTTAATCTTGTCCCAAACCTTTCCATCAAATGTTTTGTATCGGCTTGTCAAGTCTACATTGGAATCAATCAATTCCTTAAGGGAACTCCATTTTAAAATAGTCTCATCACGCCTAAAAATTTCAAGCTGATTGTCTAAGATGTAATCAAAATCGTATTCAGGTTTATCTTTCAAGAATTTTAAAAACTTGATGAATACGCACTGCCAAGAATTTACTTTTATTACATCATCGAAAATATGAAGTTCAACCGGCTTGTTGCCTTCCGCTATATCGCCTGCTTCTGTGTCTAATGGGGAGAATAATGTTTTTTCAGTAGTTTGAGTATTCCAATTTGTTCTATCCCTATATTGGTCAGGTAGGGGGAAAGTTTCAAGAAACCAATTTACCATATTAGATTGATGCTCCTTGATACTACGCTCATTCCAAACATCTCTTGTAATCACGTCAAGCCTATGATTAAGCGATGACGTGTTAAGTTTCTTTTTCTTTTCTTCGAAAGACCTATTGCCTATTTCGCTATTAAATTCTGTCAGAATGAGGTTACCTATATTATGTAGGTAACGCTTGTGAATGTCTTCAAAATGTTCACCTAATTCGACTTTCCAACTATCATCTAATTTTTGAGGCATTATATGCTCAATTGTAATTTTTGGATTTCGAAAGTCCACAGATACTTTGGAATTATATTCTTCAATCTTTCCTAAAATTAGTTTTGAGTATTGTCTTAAACTCTCATAAAAATTCATTGATATTAATTCCATGCTCATTTCAGAGTCGTTTGGTAATCTGAGCCTATAGAACAAATTAGTTAAGAGCTCAATCATTGATAAATTACCTTTCGCTATGNNACAATATTTTTATTTTCACCTTGAGTCAATCCTAACACCCTACGCCTAATCAAATAAGTTCTAATGGTTGAAAGAGTTGAAATAAGTATTTCGTCACTTAGTCGTATGTTTTCAATTGTATACTGGTGATACTCCAATAATCCTAATACAAACGGTTTAAATGCTTCAGCTTTTATGTCGTGAAAGATATTCCTTAATAACTCTTTAATTTCTTTGTCCTTGAAATTGTTATTTGAAATTGTATCGTTGTTTATTTCAGTAATAATCCACTTATAACACTTTACATAGCGTACAATGTCTTCTATAAAAGTATTGTGATCCTCAAAACTTGTTTCAACATAGTCCTTAAATAGCTGATAAAGTTCTTTTGTATTATTGTCACTTACAACCTTTAAAGAGCTTGATTTTTTGTATTGCAAATAGTCTCTGAAAAATTTTGATGTGTTCTCATAAAGAACTTCTTCGATTTTTGGATGCCATATTTTTTCATAAATATCTGACTGATTTTTGCTTTCCATACTCAGGAGTACAAAATTTCTAACCAGGTCTGACAATGTTAGTGGTTTGCCTAATGAATTTAGTGTTTCAAATATTATTTGAGGGTCTTCACCTTTAAATGGTCTTTCATCAAGAAATATGACGGCAACATTCATTCTCTGGATAGCAATAATATAANNATTTACAAGTGCCTTGTAAGCATCCCAGTCCTTTGTTACTTGTTTGAGTTTGATTTTATCTTGAAAAGAAGACGAATTATTAGTCAAATAATTTTGATTTATGAAATCTTGTTTGACTGGGTCAGTTTCTGTATCTCTTAATGCGATTAAAAAAATTAGCGTTGTGGTAAGCCTTTGTTGACCATCAATGACTACTGACTTATTTGCAAATCCCGCCTTTTCTTCCTTGATTACTACTGTCCCAAAAAAGTGTTCTAGTTTGTCATGTTGTTTGAAGTCTAAATGCGATTCAATAATTCTTGATATATCACTAAAGTATCTTTCAATTTCAGCCCTACCCCATGCGTAAGCTCTTTGAAAAGGTGGAATAAAAAATGATGTCGCATTTTTTGCTAGAACATCATTTATTGAATGGCTCTCTGTCTTCATAAGTTTATTGTCAGTTTACTATGTTCTTTAAGGTTGCGCACAACTCATAAATATACGCCCATCAAATAGAAAGTCAAATAATAACTTAACGCAATGAAATTCCAGTAGTACATATGCCCCCCGGCCCGTATCCGGTATTCAATCTATCCTGCCCTGAAATTATTCCCACCAACATTGTTTAAGCAGAAGAGAGAGGCGATGCGCATATTGTTCACCATATTACTGCTGATAGCAACCGGCTGCTGCCGGGCGCAGCAACTGTCCGCAAATGATATGCTGGCCATCATCCAATGCCCGGACACGGGTTGTATATCCCACGAACTGCTGGGCAAAACCAAAGTGCCGGAATATGGAGAGGGCTTCGCCTTCCGGGTGGACGAAAAAGGAATTTTCCTGAACTATGTGATAGATGACTGCGAATTAGCTATGCGGATACTGGCGGACTACCAGGCACAGGGCTTTAAAAACAGCAAATCAACTACAGAATACAAAAGCGCAAACCACCCCGGTATAGTGCTGCGCCTGTACGAAGAAAAGGCGGGGCAATTCCCCATTTACGATTTTGAGCTTTGGCGCAGCATATGGGAGGAACGGTGAAACGAATAATACAAGCGGTCTCGCGGGTATCTTTGTCTGTTAGCGCGAATGTGTAACCTGTCCTGCGCATGGTGAGACTGCTTCCGCCATATTTGCGTTCGCAAATACTCTGTCGCAGTGACGTGACGTGTGGTGCGAGACTGCTTCCGCCGTATTTGTATTCACAAATACTCTGTCGCAGTGACCCCGAAATAGTCGGGGCAGGCGCGAGTGGAGAGATGCGCATTTTCTCTATCTTTGTTACCGCATGCTCTACGCAGTAGTGGACATAGAAACAACGGGTAGCTACGCCGCCGGAAACGGCATTACCGAAATCGCCATCGTGATACACGACGGGCAGAAGGTACTGCATGTGTACGAGTCGCTGGTGAACCCTAAGCAGGAGATACCTTATTTCATTCAGAGGCTCACGGGTATCAACAATAATATGGTGGCACACGCCCCGAGCTTCACCGAAATCGCAGCACAGGTACACGAGTTGTTGCAGGACAAAGTATTTGTAGCACACAATGTCAATTTCGATTACA
>DINJ01000023.1 GCA_002423665.1 Bacteroidetes bacterium UBA5543
ATATGGTACATCCACATTTCGCCCGCACCCAGCGAGCGGGTAGACGTAAAATGCTTACGTGCAATAATATACATCCCGTCCGGTGTCCACACCCCGTTATTCAGCAGCCGGAAGTTTTCTTTCGTCACCTGCTTTGCGTTAGCACCGTCCTTGTCCATTATCCACACATTATCTCCCCCACCCGCGTCAGAAGTAAAACATATTTTCTTACCATCAGGGCTGAAACGTGGCTGCACTTCCATAGCCTTGCCCTCACGCAGTACTTTGGCTTTACCACCAGTAGCAGGCATAATATATATGTCACCCAGCAAGTCAAATACTATCTCTTTACCATCCGGCGACACATCCAGGTTCATCCATGTGCCTTCGTTCACAGTGAAAGCTACCCCTTTTTGAGGGCTGCCGGGGTTTTCCACATCCCACTTTTTTTTCTTGTCATCTGCCAGCAAAGACAATGGCAGCAGCAAGCCTATCGCTAATAAGCCAAATTTCATACTTATGATTTGCCTTAAAGANNTGAAGAGGCGATGGATTTTTATGTGTCCGTTTTCAAAGATGCTGAGATAAACAGTGTGAACCGGTACACGGCTGAAGCCGCCTCCGTATCAGGCAGGTCTGAGGGCACGGTGATAACCGCGACGTTCAGGTTATTCGGCCAGGAGTTTGCTGTTATCAATGGCGGGCCAATGTTCAAATTTACTGAGGCAGTTTCTTTCGTCATAAATTGCGACGACCAGGCCGAAGTAGATTACTACTGGGACAAACTGTCGGATGGCGGTGAAATACAGATGTGCGGCTGGCTGAAAGACAGGTTCAGCTTATCGTGGCAGGTCGTGCCCCGAGCCCTACCTGCCTTGCTGAAGGGTAAAGATGCAGCCAACGCACAAAGGGTAATGCAGGTTATGATGCAAATGAAAAAACTGGATTTGGAAAAAAATCCAAAGTACTCGGTTCGCAATAATTTTATTTTTGGAGTAAAAGAGAATGACTCCCTGCCAGTAGTTTTAGAAGAAGATGTACATCATTTTGCATACCCCTATAAAAATGAAGTGTTTTCCTTTAATGGAGATTTCAGTCTAAAGAAAATGGATAGTCACACTTGNNAAGGCAAACGGGATAACTTCGCACTCAATATGTCGATGTACGAAAAAAAAGGTGCGGTTACCATTACCTGCAACAAAAGGCTGGCGCCTTACCTGGAACAGGAAGTAAAGAACCTCGGGTTTATTATAGAAGAAGCATTCATAACCGGTGTTCGTATTAATGCCACCATGAACGAGTGCATCAGGCTGAATTTAAGCCTGCGTTGTGCCAGCCAGGTATTATATAGTATCCGGAAATTTGAAGCGAAAGACGCTGACGCCGTTTACAAAGAAGTAAACAAATACCCATGGGAACAGTTGCTTACAGAAGACGGGTATTTCTCCGTGACCAGCAATGTGTTTAATGATACCATCAACAACAATATGTATGCTAACCTGCGGGTTAAAGACGCAATTGTTGACCGCATACAGGAAAAGAAAGGCACACGCCCCACATCCGGTGCTGAACTATCCGGCGCTGTAGTACATCTTTTCTGGAAAGGAGATAGCGCCGAGTTGTTCATTGACACATCGGGCGATTCGCTGGCAAGGCATGGCTACAGGAAGATACCCGGCCGTGCCCCTATGCTGGAAGCCCTGGCGGCCGCCACTATCTTAGCCGGAAAATGGGATAAAAAGTCACCCTTTATCAATCCTATGTGTGGCTCGGGTACCTTGGCTATTGAAGCCGCACTGATAGCTACCGATACATGCCCCGGGCTATTCAGGAACAACTATGCATTTATGCACCTGCAGGGCTTTGATGAAACAATCTACCAGGAAGAACGCGGGAGGCTGGAAAACCAGATAAAAGACAGCGTACCGGGTTTACGAATTATTGCTACTGACTACGATACCCAAGCTATTATCAATGCAGGTAAAAATGCACGGGCCGCGGGTGTGGCAGATATTATTGAGTTTGACAAAGTAGATTTTGCTGATACACACGTGCCACAGGGCAAAAATGGCGTGGTATATATTAACCCTGAATACGGTGAACGCCTGGGCGAATTAAATGAACTGGAAGACACCTATAAACGTATGGGTGATTTTATGAAACAACAATGCAAAGGTTATCATGGCTACATCTTTACCGGCAATATGGAGCTGGCTAAAAAGATAGGCCTGAAAGCCAGCAGGCGTATTGAATTCTATAACAGTAAAATTGACTGCCGACTGCTGGAATATGAATTGTATGCAGGAACTAAAGCCTAACCGGCTGACATCTCCGTTATTGCTGTTACCAGTTTATCCAATTCCCCGGTTGTAGTAAACACATTAGGTGTAATGCGGCAGCCATGCACACCCGCGTTGTCAATCGCGACCGTGTATATCTTATATTCCTTCAGCAGGCGTTTGGCCATATCAGAAGGCTTGATACCGCTGATACCAACATTTGCTATGGCACAGCTACGCTCCGGTGCTACTGGAGTGTACAATTGTACACGGGGNNAGTAGCGTTGCAGATAGCGTAGGCGGGCTTCTTTTCTATCAGCACCCAGCAGTGTATAATAGTCAATAGCATCTTCTATTGCCAGGTCGGTGGCTACGGGGTGAGTACCTGTATGGTTCAGCCTCAATATATCATCCTCTTTCTTGCCATGCTCTGCTAACAGCGGCCATACATCTTTCACTCTGCCTTTTTTCACATACAGCATACCTGCACCCAGCGGAGCAGCCAGCCACTTATGCAGGCTGCAACCGTAATAGTCACAGTTCAGTTCTGAAATCTTAAAGTTGATATGCGCAAAAGCATGAGCACCATCTGCCAGTACGGGCACACCTTTGCTATGCGCCATATCACATATTTTACGCACCGGCAATATCTGCCCCGTGATGTTTATCATATGGCATATCATCAGCAACTTCGTCTTCTTGGTAATTGCTTTTTCATACAGAGCTACTATCTCCTCATCCGATTGCGGGTTAACCGGCACAGATACAATCCTATTCTTCACACCATACCGCTTACCCACCTGCTGAAACATATCCAGCATGGCACCATAATCCTGTACCGCCATCACAGCCTCATCACCCTCTTTCCAGTTCATGCCGGCTATGACCATATCCAGCGATTCAGTAGTATTACGTGTGATAATCAGTTCGTCCTTATCGCATCCTGCCAATGCGGCGAGTTTACCCGCTATTCGCTGCTTATTTTCAAACTGTACGGTACGCATGTAATAAGCGCCTTGTTTATTAACATACCTGATATGTTGCAAGTATTTCTCCAGTGTAGGCTGTGGCAGAGTATTGTAGTATCCACTTTCCAGGTTAATGTATTCATCCTTTAGTTTGTAATGTCCCCTTATAGCCAACCAGAAATCTTCGTCAGCGGCCAAAGCATCGGCGGAAACACCTGAAGCAGACTCCACAATTTTACCTAATGAGGAAAAACTTATTAAGCTCCCCAATCCGAGCAAGGTTGAATTTTTCAGGAATGTTCGTTTATCCATAAGCGGGAAATATAGACTAAGATAAAGAACCCTGTTATTAAATAATACACAACTATAAACACCAAAGCGCCTGAGACACGGTTAACCCGCATCTCCGGCGCCTCACGCTATCATAATAACAACTTTATTTCTTAGCCCTTATATCCCTGATACGCTTAACTCCGTAAGCCGCACCTGCCGCCGCCAGGAAACCCAGGCCGCCATCTAAGGGTATTTCGTTGGCGTCGTCATCATTGTAATCATCATCGCCATTATCGTCATCGCAATTATAGTTATTGCTGTTGTCGTCGTTATAGTTGTTCGTATTCTCATCGTCACTATCATCATCTCCACTGCTATTCCAGGTTTTAACATCATCTTTAAAACCCGGACCACCTGNNATTCGTTAGCTTATTTACGTATTTCATCGCGTGTTTTTTATTTGTGCTTTGACTATTATTGCTTTATCAGTTTCTCTGCCATTCTTGCATTCTTCGCGTCCAACTCTACTATATAAATACCGTTTGGCAAATCAGCAAGTGGGATTGTAACACTACCCTGCCCTTGTGCTACTTGCGCAGTATATAACAGCTTGCCTGTAATATCCATCAGTTTTATCCTTGCTTCAGCTCCTTCCACTTTTTCGAATGACACTTTTACCGATGACTGTGCGGGGTTGGGTATCAGTTGCATAGTAGCTTTAGTACGGTGATTAAGTACGCTAACATCTGTTGGCGTGCCCACCATATTGATAGAAAATCTGTCGTGGCCATAAGAATTGCTGTCCGCCGTAGCGTCAAACCAGTATTCAAATCCTTCAGACAACTCCTCTGTCTTATTCAGAAATTTATCATACAGGTACAACTTCACCCCTGCAGGCACCACCATAGAAGGAACTTTCAATACAAACTTCTGCTCCATATAAGGCATGAAACCCAACTTGATGGATTTATTATCCTCGTATGGGCGCATATCAATAGACAACGGCTGGTTATCGTCAGATAAAGTGTAAAAATCCACATCTGGGTTATTCAACTTTATCATATCAAAAGTATCCTGTACAGCCATACCCGTACTGTCAAAATCAATCGCCAGCATATCCCAGAATATTGTGCTGTCCTCTATGGCCAGCTCCACTTTAAAATCAGGCGTGGTAGGCTTTAGCAGCCCTGCAGGAGTTGAGCCTGTTTTGTGCGACTCCAGGAAATTGATATAACCCACTGTGCCGCTATATATAGCCGTTACAAAAGCGCTATAGGCCGGCAATACATATCCCCAACTGAAATAACGGGATGTGTACCCTCCACGTTGCCCCTGGTAGGGATCCCATACCACAAATGCGGATGCTATATTAGTCCTTACCAATTGGCTCATCTGTACCGGTGACGCATATGGATTGCCGCAAATAACAAAGTTTGAGTTGTTCCCTTTTGCAAGGCCCACCAACTTATCGCCCTGGTTCACACTACCTGTCATGTCCAATGTTACCGACCTGGCTGTGTAAGTATTGCCAGTAAGGCCTTGCCCCTTTTCACCACGTATAAATATTCGTGCCATCTCGTACGGGTCCCAATACAAGCCATATACATTCGGGAAGTCTTTCCAACCAGGGTTATTGCCATATGTACTGTTATCAGCACTAAACTGGTCGAACCAGAAAGATGACGGTGCATTTACCGGCACTACTGTAAAACCGTTAGTAGCACCTCCATCACCTGTGATATCTATGTCATCCATCAATTGGCTAAGTGCTATCGCGTTACCAAATGGATGGCTGAGAAAACGAAATGCACGCCTGCCCGGCACGAAACGCTCTACCGTAACGCTACCGTCAATATAGTTACCGGTGCCGCTGCCTTGTGCTATGCGTGCGGTACGGGTAGTATCACTTTTTAATACCAGTTTGTTATTTGTTGTCAGCTTGCCACTGGTGGGAAAATAGGTATCCTTAATCTTTAAAGTATCACTCAAAGAAGCACCTGAACTATTGTTAAGCCTGAAATTCCTTACGGTTTTATTCTTAAACGCATTAGCGGGAACGGTTTGAAGTGTAGCGCCAACAAGTTCAACGGTACCGTTTTCAGCATCTAATAAACCGCTGCTGTCCAAGATACCAGCTATGCGAAGTGTACCACCATCTACAGTAACAGTTGCTCCTGAAGCGATTTCAATATTCTTACATTTGGCTGTGTCGGAGGTAATATCCGGATAGCGGCTTCGTCCTGACGGAATCTTTACATTATCCGACAATGTTGGCACAGTATTTACCGACCAGTTGCCGGCAGTATTCCAGCTGTCGCTACTGTTACCTGTCCACGTATTTACCAACGGGGCTGCACCTGCATGTTTCATTACAGTGCCCTTCTGGCTGACTGCATTATCTTTAAATCCGACGTAAATCGTGTTATCTCCGGGGGCAATCGCAATCGTAGTATAATCAACAGTGTTGGATGAGAATCCCGCACCGGTAACCGCAGACCAGCTACTACCATTAAATGTCATAACGGTAGCCTTCTGACTGTTACCATCATCACGGTATACTACATAGGGAGTGTTATTGCCGTCGAGGGTGATATCCGGAGAACCAATACTACCAGAAGAGATACCAGCGCTTCCGATTACATTCCAACTACTACCATTATATGACTGTACGGTAGCTTTATTGCTCTGCGACCAATCCTTATACACTACATAAGGCTTGTTATTTCCATCCACCGCAATTGCAATTTCTGAAATGCCCCCGGATGAGAAGCCTGCAGAGCCTAGTGTAGACCAACTACTGCCGCCGAACTTCATCACGCGCGGCTTCCAGCCTAAGTTATTATCTCGATACGCAATGTACAAGCTACCACTAGCATCTATATCCATATCCAGGTAGTCCGTTTGTCCTGAAGTGAAACCCTTACTGCCGACATATACCCAACTGCTGCCATTGAACCTTTTAACAGATCCCTTACTACCTGCGGTCTGATCCGGATAGGCAACATATACCGTACCGGAGGCGTTAACACCAACAGAAACATAATATGCTCCTCCGTCTGAAAGACCTGCATTCCCAATATTTGACCATGATGAGCCATCGTATTTCATAACAGTAGCCTTCCCAGACTGTGCTCCATCTCTGAACCCAACGTAGATATTGTTACTGCCATCTATAGCCATTGATATATGCTCAACAGAACCTGCAGATACGCCTATACTACCTACTGCAGTCCAGTTGGAACCATTGTATTTCAGTACAGTAAGTTTATTGCTTTGGCTATTGTCAGCATATGCGATATAGGGTACATTATTATTATCCACAGCCATTACCGTATAATTAGCTACCGAGCTGCTTATACCGGCACTGCCAACCAATGACCACTGGGCTGAAATAGGGGATACGGCAGCCGTCAAAAATGAGAACGCCAAAATAATGGACGCGGATATCCTTTTCATTGTGTTTTGTATTTTTTGTCATTTCAGCATAAACACCTAAATATCAAGGGTTCACACCTCAACCTCATAACGTAGTATGCAGGTTTGTTTCAAAAGTAGCGCCACAGCGCATCATATAACAAAAAAAACATTGAACTTAACAAGTGAATAACATGGGAGAGTACAGAACGACATCCGTATAATCAGATATTAATACCGGGTACTTGCCTTTAATAACAATTAAGATTAATTTTATTTTCCTGTGTATATCCGAATAGTCAAAAAGTGGCAATGGAGCATTGCAATTTGCATGTTTCTTTTCATCTTTTCCTGTGGAAAAGACAAAGGACCATCTACTGAATTTTCCATCATCGGATTGCATGATATTGACCTGCCGGAAAGCAGCTCATTAGTCGTCGATGTAACCATTGAGCAGCAATCACCTATAGCAGAACAAGTAACACTTTCAGCATCAGGTGCACCGGAAGGATTGACTATGAATTTCAACAGGACAACAGACAAGCCAACTTTTACTGTGAAACTTTACATCAAGGACGACTCTACGGAAGGTGGTACATACCCCATCACAGTTGAAGCAATAAGTGCTAAAGGTGTCAAACACATTACTACTTTCAACATTACCACACATAACAAGACTTGTATAGAAAAGGCATCAGGTTATTACCGGGGAACNNATTTGCCAGGATGGCAGCGGGCTGATATTTAACAATATGCACTTCCTGACAGATTCTGCAGATAACACAAAGCTGGTATTTCTGTGGCAAGACGCTGTTGTATATGCTATAGTGAACTGCAACAAAAACAGGTTGACTATTCCACTGCAAAGCACCGGCAACTATACTATTACAGGAGAGGGCTACCTGGACAGAAATTACACGGTAATTAATTTTGACTACAAGCAACACCACCGCAACGGAAAGGTGGTTGAATGTAACGCCCACTTCATTAAGAAATAAATCACCCCTCTACCCACCTGCGGAAAGCCGCGGCTTTCTCCTTACTGATGATAATATCATCACAACCCGGTTGTTTCATTTTCAAATGTATCTTTCCAGCCTCATCGCTGTGCATAGATGCTATAAAGGGCAGTGACACTATATGCTGCCTGTTGGCACGAAAGAACTGGGCGGGGTTTAATAATTCCTCCACCTCATCCAACGAACGGTAATCGGTGATGTACTTTTTCCCCTCGTCATTGACTAAATATATCACTTCCTCTTTGCTGAAACATGCTACCTCCTCTGCCGGAACAAGTATCACGTTGCGCCCCAGGTGAACTGCAAAACGTTCTTTATATTTTTTAACTCCCTGGAAATCTTTGAACAATTCACCAATTTGCTGCAGGTAGGCCTGGTTGCCGAATTTGCTTTGTAGCAAATGAAATTTATCCAGTGCGGCTTTCAGTTCTGTTTTATCTACAGGTTTCAGTAAGTAGTCAATACTATTCACTTTAAAGGCACGAATAGCATATTCATTGAAGGCTGTAGTGAATATGATGGGGCATTGAATATTGTAATCAGTAAACACATCAAGGCTGATACCGTCTGCCAGTTGAATATCCGATATGATTAGGTCAGGGGGTTGCAATTCCAGTTTTTTACGGGCATCCTTTACGCTATCTACAGGGCCGGTAATTACTGCGCCCGGCTCTAACTGACGTAACAGTTTCAGCAGGCTTTCCGCTACCAGCGGTTCGTCTTCCAATATCAATATATTCATCGTCACGCTTTTTTATAACAAAGGCAGCTTTATTGCATAGCTGTCCTCCTTATCTTCAATGATTATCTCCTTGCCTGTCAGGTATTGATACAAATGCCTCAATTGAGCCAGCCCTCTGCCATTGGATGTTTCAATCTGTTTACGCAATTGCTTATTGTTTTTTACTACAATATAATCTTCACCGTCGGTTATGGTGATTACCAGTGGCTCAGATTGTTGTATTATGTTGTGTTTTATGGCATTGTCTATCAGCATTTGCAGGGTTATCATCACAATGCCTTTTTCACGTGCCTCATCTGAAACCTGAATATCAATAGCCAGTCCGGTGCCATACCTAATATGCAGCAACTGGATATAGTGCTCAATAAAATCCAATTCTTCTTCTACGTTCACCACCTCGCTTTCTTTGTGCTGCAACACATAGCGGTACACCTTGGCCATATGGCGGATGAAGTCAGACGCCAGCTCAGGATTGGTATGCACTAACCCGTCCAGCGAGGTGAGCATATTGAACAGGTAGTCTGGGTTCACCTGGTTTTTCAGGTGGTGGTATTGCAGTTCCGATTTCTCCCGTTCCAACTCAGCTGCCTGTACCTCCAGGTCGGCCTTATCCTGTACTGTAACACGCCAATT
>DINJ01000138.1 GCA_002423665.1 Bacteroidetes bacterium UBA5543
AGGGGTAACTATATACGTGTTGGGACAAGGTGGTTATCTTATCCATTCTAAGCGATATGAATACCCTACTTCAGGTTCAAAAATATTATGCTCATAGGTCTTAGTGTTTTTATCAAAACTTATGGAGGATAAGAACTCATACGGGCTGTTTACTGAATTTATCGGTCTTCTGCTTAATTTGGCAGCTGGTATTACTCTCTTATTCTTATATGGCAACTGTACCTTAAAACTTATAAGTTGGGTTCGCTCCCTAACATATTGCTCCATATGGGGTGATGAACGCTTATCTGAATCATCCATTTCCATTTTTATGTGTGCAACAAATACGCCATTATATACAAGAGGTTCTTTAAACTTAAAAATGGCTTTTCGGTATTGGTTTTCCGTTGGTATGGTTTGAACATATTCCATAGTTTCAGATGATATCCTAGGGTCTTTAGAACCTGTCCAATAAAAACTATGCTCATGTGTATTCATGATTACCTGCTTACATTGTATAAACTTTTTTAGTTCAAAAAACACGGTATTCCCGTCACAAGTATATTTTGCACTGGTTGACAGTTTTTCATATCCATTTGGTGATTTATTTTTTAAGAATTGGTCTGTTACCCAATAGGCTCTAATAAATAATGCAATCAAGAATAGAATGAATGCTACCAGTGCAATGATAGCTTGTTCTTCGGTTGTAACGAATAGAACGACAAATCCAATAATAGACATTACGTTTATTATTGCGATAAAAGTGGTGCCAAAAAAGAATTGGATTACCTTATGCGGTTTTGACTGCATGGCGCAATTGTTGTTTACGCTTGCAAATATATAAGCCTCTGGTAATTATTTAAGCATCTCCGCCCATAAGTATAGCTTTGGTAGAATAACGTTTGAACCTAAAATTTGTTGTCCAACAGTTTAAATACGGTGTAAAAATAATGACGCAATTTAGATAAACAATACCTACCCTCTAAAATATTTCATAAATATGACAATAAGACGAGCCTATTCCTTATATTTATTTGGCTATCAGTTGTTTATAGGTAATGCGGGTGCCTGACACTTTCTTTACAGCATCCTCAAAGCGTTCTACGCTTGATTTGTCACGGGTATTATACCTGTAGCCAAATTCGCTGCAATAGTTATTTAAGTGCTTTACAGATACACTATGATAGATACCGTAAATGCCACGCTTCATAATTGACCAAAAGCCCTCTATTGTGTTGGTGTGGCTTTTACCTACTACATATTCGCCTAAGTCGTGACGTACAACACTATGAGATTTAAATTCCTTATTTAACCCCCTATAAGCACCGAAACCGTCTGTATGCAGGTTTGCATCGGTTGAAACGTGCTGACGAACGATAGGCTTTATAAACCTGCCGTTTGCTTCTTCTTCTTTGATTACACGCAATACAACCTTACCGCCTCGCTGCAAAAGACCTACCATAGGTGTTTTACCTACATACCCTGTCAGTTCTTTAGGACGGCGTTTAGATTTATGCTTGTTGCTTTCTTTGCCCCCTACATACGTTTCGTCAATCTCAACTTCACCGCTCAATGGTTCGTTGCTGTTATCTTTCAGCATTTCACGAATACGGTGTAAAACAAACCAAGCTGATTTTTGAGTGATGCCTAATGTTTCAGCCAGTTGTACTGAGCTAACACCTTTCTTTGAGGTGGTACACAGGAACATAGCAGCAAACCAAGTCCTGAGACCGATTTTAGAATTTTCAAAGATTGTACCTACCGTAACAGAGAACTTTTTAGCGCNNACTCTTTTTCGCCACACTTGTAACCCCTGTTAGTTGTGTACACTTTGATACTGCCACAATGAGGGCAAGCAGGATTACCAGCCCAGCGTTGTTCAGCGTACCATGCTTTGCATGTTTCTTCGTCCTTAAAGAAATCTAGTAATGACTGTAAATTTTTGAACTTGGTTATCATTTTAGCGGCTTTGTGATACAAAGATAATTCTTGTCCCACATAATACCTAATATTTCGCAATGAATTTTACAGATTTTTTACAATAAACATGCCATATTGTAATTTCTAATTATGATTTTATATTTTGCCTTTTACACCAAATAGATACCATTGAAAATCTACAATGCTACAAGGTTTAGCGGGGAAATAGAAAAGGGAGGTTCTACTAAACCTTGGAAAGTTTTTTTAATGGAAGAAGACGGAGTAGCTAGACCTTATGTAGTAAAAATATTCCCCCAGAAACATATTGAGCAAATCCAATCTACGGGTAAAGAAATAATAGGGAACGTCCTAGCTGATGAATTAGGGCTGTATGTGCCTGAAATGGCGTTAGCTCGTTTTGACGCTGACTTTATCCAATATGTTCTTGATGATAACCAAAGGGAGAAATTGTCAAAAAGTGATGACTGTTTAAAGTTTGCGTGTAGGCTTCAAGATGGCATGCCAGTTTATACCCAGTCATTAGGCAAAAAGTACCTTAAAAGTTGGGATTTCGCTAACGTCTTTGCTTTTGACTGTCTGGCACACAATTTGGACAGGGGCAAAAGAGTTGACAAGCCAAATATATTAGTTGAGGATGATAACTTTTTATTGATAGACCATGAGCAGATATTACCATTTGTCAATTTCGGCAGTGAGGGTTACTATAAAGAAATAATGACTGCTTTTGACAATAAAGAGTTGAAATACAAGTATCAACAACACTTGTTTTATTCTATATTAAAAGACATGAGGCGGTCTGACAAAAAGAATGTATTTGATGAATTTGAACTTATGCTTAGGGACTTAAACATAGATAAAATCAAAGATGTTATAAAAGAAATTAACCATCTTAACATAGAGGTAGGAGATAATGATATATTAATTGAGTACCTTTGTACGTTAAAGAAAAAATCAAAACAATTCACCGAAACACTATTATCACATATATTATGAAAGCAATACAATACATATATTCAGTGCTTCAATACAAGCATTCCCAAACACTTGGGGAGGTGCTTAATATTGGCGTACTTATATATGTCCCAAGCATTAAACGACTTTATTTTATATACCCTCAAAAGCTAAATAGGCTTCGTTGTACCTATCCTCATTTAGCGTCTGAAAAAACCATTAAAGCATATCTACGGAGTTTCGCAGATAAAATCCAAAACCTTAATAAACAATCTGATATATTCATAGATTTTGGATTGGACAAGTCCTTAAACTTCTTTGCTGAAACGGAGTTAATACCACAAGACGCAAGTACATTACAATTTACAGAAAGCAAAAAGGGTGTTGAATACACAGAGAATGTAGATAAGCTAATAGACGACCTTTTTAATTCATATTTACTAGCTTTTGAAAGCCCTATAGGACACACCAATCAAGTAAACGAAGAAGCTATAATCTCTAAGTACAAGGGACTTTTGAAAGAATTTGATAAGGAACATAAATTTGAAGAGATAAAAAACAGCAACAGGCTTTTCTATGATTTTACTATAGATGTTGATGAGCAAAAACATTTTAAGTTTGATGTTGCATGGCAGAATGGCTCTTTAAATCTTGTCAAGCCAATTTCCTTTGATGTTATTAAGCCAGAAACAATAATAAACAAGGCTTATCGGTATTTTGGGCAATTTACAGACTTAGAGTCATATGCTCAATCTCACAATTATAGATTTGACCTTATCATTGCTAAGCCCCAAAACAGGTCTTTATATAAACCCTATGACGCTGCTTTAGAATTATTGCATAAACCTAATAATGTTAAAATTGTATTAGATAAAGATTTGCCAGACTATACTAAAAAAACATACGAAGCAATATATAGCGATGACTGACAATAAAGACACAGGCAAAAAGCGGGCTTCTAAATACGAAGAGAAAGTAACCTTTGACGGTACTTTTGAGGATATGGTAAAAATATCAGTTAAGGACGCTGAAAAGCGTATTGAAGAGCGTAAAGAAGCCGAGAAAGACGAAAAGAAAGATAATCAGACCTCTTAGGAGTTTTGATGTTTACTATCATACGCAGGATAGCGCACTGCGGGAATGACACCCTAACGTGTGTTTTTTCTTTTTAACCTTGTCCCAACACGTATATAGTTACCCCTAAAGGGGAGATTGATTTTGTAATTCCTCCTTTGAAGGAGGTGGCACACGAACGTGTGACGGAGGATGTTCTTTCGCGCAGGACAATCGCGTGTGTATCCATCGCGAGTGTACATCCTCCGCCCTGTGTTCACAGGGCACCTCCTTCAAAGGAGGAATTTATTCAACCTGTTTTCACTTGTTTTCTTCTTGAATCTGCCATATAGTGTTTTCTATGATGCGGATAACACCAGTCATGTTTTTTTTATCTCACTATCGTTAAATCGAAGAAACTGAACACCATAGGCTTCTATTCTTGACTGACGGTGCGCATCACGTTCATCCGCGCCGTCAAAAATATGCGTGATGCCATCTATCTCAATTACCAGCATCAATTCATGGCAGTAAAAGTCAACTATATAATCCAGTATAGGTACTTGCCTGTGAAACTCAACACCCAAGGCTTTCCCCTTAACTGCCTGCCATAAGAGCACTTCGCTTAATATGCCCTGTTTGCGCAGTTTTCCTGCCAGGTCTTTTAGTTTCGGATTGTATGGAATAACCTTATTGCGCATATAGTAAATATACGCACTCTTTCGATTCCTCCTTTGAAGGAGGTGGCGCACGAACGTGCGACGGAGGATGTCAACTCGCGCAGGACAATCGCGCGTGTATCCATCGCGAGTGTACATCCTCCGCCCTGTGTTCACAGGGCACCTCCTTCAAAGGAGGAATTATTATCAGTGATGCACACCCTTATCAATCTTCCGCTTCACCAGTACAAGTAGTACAACGCCAACAACACTCAATGCAACCCATACCTGCCAGCCCGGGAAGCGTGCGATATAAATATCCATTTCAAGTGCTGCTTTGGCCGTTTGCACCTGTGCATATATGGCTGCTATGCCTGCGGCTATCATTACACCAAGTACAATCAATATATACCGCCTGAAAATAAACCTGCTGAGGAAACGGGGGCTGTAACCGAGTTGTACCAGTAGTTGCAGGTTATGTTGTGCACGCGTGATGGTGAGTTCTGCGAATAGCGTAAAGACCGATAACCCCATTAGCAGTAATACAATGGCCAGCAGACCCATGCCAAGGGTGGCACCATATACCACTGTGCGCATACGGTTGGCACGCAGCAATTCGTTGTTGGTTTCGTAGCCTGCTTCGTGCAGGTATGCTACCAGCAATTCATCAGACGGGTCTTTTACTTTCAATATGATTCTTGCAGGCTGTGGCTCTTGTTGTTCAGGTGCGAAATGCCGGTTGCCATATGTTATAAAAGACTGCGGCACCAATATAGAACTGATGCGGTGAGAGAAACCCGCTACACGTGCGGTGTATTCAGCGGCATCGTTATCCGTGCCTACTTTCAGTGTAAAGCGCAGGGTTTGTATCGTGCCTCTCGTCAATTGTGGTACGCCCTGGTTGGGTGCGTATCCGTAATTATACAGGTTCAGGAATTCTGTAGATACAATAACAGGTACTTCTTTGGCGGTGTATTGCCAGTACCAGTCCAGAGGTTTGTCGTCTATAAACCTGTCGGGCACAGACTCAATAAACAGTCGCGTGGAAAACTCCAGGCTGTCACCTTTAAAGCCCACCTCTACGGGAAAACGTGCAGAGGTGAACATGCCTATGTCCTGCACTACGGGCAGGCTGCCAAGCGCGCGTATTTCGGTATTGGTAAAGAGTGCCGGTTTCTGTTTGGTAATTTCCTGCTCCGCATCTATCTGCTTGCTGATAGTGAGGTACGTGCCATCTATGCTGCTCTTATCGTATTTGCCCGATAATGCATCGCGGAAACCTGTATAGAGGATAATCGCGTATAGCAATATCACCGTACCCATGCATAGCGAAAGCAGTGCCGGCCACAGCCGCTTATTGCCGCGGCGGCGCAGCAGCAGTTTGCGAAATATCACTTTGCGCGGCCTCTGTTTCACAGCAGCATTTTTTTATCGTACACAAAATCATCGTTCGCGGCAACGGAGGTAACTACGATGCCCGCGCGCGTAAATCCCGCCACTTCTTTTATCAGGGCTATGGCTTTTTGGCGGTTAAAGAAATCAAGATAACTGAAAGGTTCATCCAGCAGCAGCCATTCAAATGGTTGTGATAGGGCGCGTACGATTGCTACCCGTTGTTGTTCGCCTGCTGAGAGCTGGCTTACCTCCACGTCCAGTTTGTTGCCCATGCCCAGGCGTTCCAGCCATTGCTCAGCGTCATAGCCGGTTACTGTATCTGTAATGCGGCGTTTGATATCCACGTTTTCCCATACAGTCAGTTCCGGAAACAATCGCATATCCTGGAATACGATGCTGAGCGATGCAGCGCGTAGTTGCGACAGTTGCATGGCGGTCAGTTCTTTCAGGTTGAAAGCGCTCCAATGTACCTTGCCCTCAAAATCTTTGCGCAACCCGTAGAGGGTATTAATGAATAATGTTTTGCCCGAACCCGATGGGCCCTGCACCAGTATATGCTCCCCCTGGTTGAATACCAAATCCTGCTCCCATGCCGTAGCATTGTAAGTATTGTGTTGTTGTTTGAGTGGCAGTGGTATAAGATGGTTGATACTGAGCCGCATGAAAGAACCGTCCTCTTTATGTTAAATCAGGCCAAAAGTAATGAAGATTGCCGCCGAAACATAACTGCAAGCGAAGGAAAAGAGTTATATTTAAGTAGAAAATGTGCGCAGGTATTACTTGACTCTTAAAACGAATAGCTATGGTGAAACGCATATTTGACATAGTGGCAAAAAGGGTACATGAGTATCCTCTGTCAGTATTGTTTGCAGGCAAAGAGCAGGGTGCGTGGCATACCTACACCACAGCCGAAGTATGGAATATAGCTCAGCACCTATGCGGAGGGCTGCAGTCGCTGGGCGGACGCAACGATGT
>DINJ01000046.1 GCA_002423665.1 Bacteroidetes bacterium UBA5543
GCGGCAAAAGAAAACGGCATTTCAGGCAGGGTGGCCATCAAGTTCGTAGTGAATGAAGATGGTTCTATATCAGGTGTAGAAGTAGCCGGCAACCGCCGCCTGGGTGGTGGACTGGAGGAAGAAGCGATGCGCGTGGTGAAAACCATGCCGGCGTGGAAGCCCGGTAAACAGAACGGACGTGCCGTTAAGGTATATTATACCTTACCGGTGAACTTCAAGCTTGAGTAGTACAATACAGAATATTATTAATTCAAAGAAAGGCTGCTCTATAAGCAGCCTTTCTTGTGCAATATTTCCTGCTTTTTAGAAGTTTTAAGAAACAATTATGAGCGGGCAAACTATAAGATATTACTTTTGTTAACTCTTTTTTAGACACACACTAATAATACATACATGAAGAATTTGTCAGTATTGATGAGCACCCTGGCGCTGATAGGCGTAGTAGCCCTGGCCGGCCTGAGGATGGCTGAAAAGAAACCTGTAGGTGATAAAGCATCTGCAGATACAGAGAAAGCTGCAACATCGGCGGCACGTATAGCCTATGTCAATATAGATACACTGGAGTCGCAATACGAGTACCTGAAGACCAAAAAGAAAGACTTTGAAGAACGTAAGAAAGGAATGAGTGCAGAACTGGAGCGTTCACAGCGCCAGTTTCAGCAAGACTACCTGGCTGCTGAGCGAAAAGCACAGGCAGGTACACTGACGCAGGCTGAATATGAGTCTACATCTAAAAGGCTGATGCAGATGAAGCAAAGCCTGGAAACCAGGGAGGCTGCTTTGACTGAAAAATTGCTGGCAGAGCAGGATGAATTTAATAAAGACCTGCAAAAGAGACTGGACGAGTTTCTGAAAGACTATAACAAAGACAAACATTACGATTACATATTGTCGCACAGCAAGGCGGTGGGGTTCATTATGCTGGCCAACGATCAACTGGATATTACAACCGATGTAGTAAACGGCATGAACGAACTGTATAAGAAAGAAGCCACCAAGGAGAATAAAGAAGCCACAAAGAAGAAAAATAAATAGTACTTTCAACCAAGTATCTTTTTCATTATTCATCTAATGAAACTCCCGTTATCAGCAGGACAGGGCTTGTGAGGCAGGTAGCGAAAGGCGCGAACATTCTGCTATAGCTTACCGTTTCATTGCAAAAACCACTGCTTTGGAAAATAAACAGGAATCATTTCACAGGTCGCTGAGCTTACTAGACGCTACACTGTTAGTTATTGGCTCTATGATAGGGTCGGGTATCTTCATAGTTGGCGCAGATATGACACGTAACGTAGGCAGCGCCGGATGGCTGATTGCTGTATGGGTTATCACCGGTATCATGACGATGACTGCAGCTATAAGCTACGGTGAACTGAGCGGCATGTACCCTAAAGCGGGCGGGCAATATGTGTACTTGAAAGAAGCATTCAATCCCCTGGTCGGGTTTTTATACGGCTGGAGTTTTTTCGCTGTAATACAAACAGCCACCATCGCAGCAGTAGCCATAGCTTTTGCTAAGTTCTCAGGCTACTTTTTCCCCGCACTTAACCTGACCGCTGATAATATATTATATACAGCTGGCTCTATAAATATATACCCCGCACACCTGGTGGCAATAGGTATTATAATCTTGCTATCGTGGGTCAACTCGCGTGGTGTGAAGGAGGGTAAGACTATACAACTTGTTTTTACTTTTTCGAAGATGCTGGCGCTGTTCGGCCTGGTTGTGTTTGGATTTATTTTAGTAGACCATAGCTTCTTCGCCGAAAACTGGTCGACTGGTTTTAACGCCATGCAGGACATGGGCAGCCGTAATGAAAACGGCCAGTTGGTGCCGAANNCAACGTAACTTTTGTGGCGGGTGAAATAAAGAACCCTCAAAGAAATATCGGACTGAGTTTGTTTTTAGGTACGTTCATTGTTACCCTATTATACGTTACTACAAACCTGATGTACCTGAACGTGTTGCCGCTGAATGAAATTGCATTTCCGGAGGAAGACAGGTTGGCTGTAGCTGCTGCCAACCAGGTGTTTGGCGACAATGGGAAATTTGCCATTGCCGCTTTGATCATGATATCCACCTTCGGTTGCAACAACGGGCTGATATTATCCGGAGCAAGGGTGTATTATACTATGGCTAAGGACGGGTTGTTCTTCAGCAAGGCGGGTCACCTGAATAAAAATGGTGTTCCCCAATGGGCGCTGTGGGCGCAATGCCTTGTAGCATCTATTCTTTGCCTGAGTGGCAGGTACGGAGATTTGCTGGATATGATATCATTTGTGGTGGTAATATTTTATGTACTTACCATTGCAGGTATATTCATACTGCGTAAGAAGAGGCCCGATGCGGAGAGGCCATACAAGGCTTTTGGATACCCTATCCTACCTGCATTATACATCGTTATGNNATTACTGATAATGTACAGGCCGGGCTTTACATGGCCGGGGCTAATTATTGTGCTGATAGGCATTCCTATTTATTATTTAGTAAAAAAGCGCGGATAGATACCCGATGAGGAAAGAAGAACTAACAAAGCTGTTTAAAAATATGAGCCGCCTGCATGTAGTGGTGGTGGGTGATGTGATGCTGGATAACTACTGGTGGGGCGATGTGGAGCGTATATCGCCCGAGGCGCCCGTACCTGTGGTAAGGCTGAAGAAACGTGAAGCCAGAATGGGTGGTGCGGCTAACGTGGCTATGAACTGTAAGTCGCTGGGTGCGAAAGTGACGTTGGCCAGCGTAGTAGGTAAAGACCACGAGGGGCATATGCTGCGCGATATGGCGGAGCAGGAGGGAATTGATACCAGCCTGCTGATGCTGAGCAGCGATAGGATTACTACTACCAAGACCAGGGTCATGAGCCGCAGCCAGCACATACTGCGCATGGATGATGAGCTGAATGAAGAATTGAGCACAAAAGATGAACACCCCTTCCTGGATAAACTGCTAAAGTATCTGCAGATACAAAAACCGGATGTGCTCATATTTGAAGACTATAATAAGGGCGTGCTGAAAGAAAATGTAATAGCGCGCACCATAGCGCACTGCCGCGAGTTGGGTATGGTAGTAGCTGTTGACCCTAAAAAGGACAATTTCCTGGTGTATAAAGGTGTCACGATTTTCAAACCTAACCTGAAGGAAGTGAAGGAGGGATTGAACATATCACTGCATACCATCAACAAGGCAACGATGGATAAGGTACACAAGGAGCTGAAAGCAGCACTGCAGCACGATATTACATTCGTTACGTTATCAGAAAAAGGGGTTTATTACGGCAATTCAAGCTCCGAAGTAATACCATCGCACCTACGCAGTATTGCTGATGTGTCAGGTGCCGGCGATACTGTTATTGCCACTGCATCTATGGTGTATGCACTTACCAAAGACCCGGTGATGATGGCTAAAATATCGAATATAGCCGGTGGCCTGGTGTGCGAAGAGGTAGGTGTAGTGCCGATTAGCAAAAAGAAACTGATGGATGAGAGTATGAAGCTGCTGGCAGATTAATTGCCTTCAGACAGCACATATATATCCGGGAGGTTCCTGCCCAGCCCGTTGTAATCCAACCCGTAGCCAATCACAAATTTGTCAGGTATTTCAAAGCAATTGAAGTGTATGCTTATATCATGTGTGCGCGCCTCAGGCTTTGAAAGTAGAGTTGCCAGCTTTATGGAAGCGGGGGATAGCTGCTCAATCAGCGGCAGCAGTTCGTAAATCGTTTTGCCGGTATCTATTATATCTTCCAATACTACTACATGCCTGTCTTTCAGCTCTCCGTTCAGGCCAATGAGTGTCTTTACTTCGCCCGTAGAACTTGTGCCCGCATATGAGCTTAGTTTGATAAAAGATACTTCTGCAGGGATATTAACAGCCCTCAATAAATCAGCGGCAAATACATAAGCCCCGTTGAGCACACAGAGGAATAGCGGGTTTTTATACCGGTATTCCTCTGCAATCAATTTGCCAGTTTCGTTTACTTTGCGCGCTATTGTCGCGCTATCTATATACAGTTTGAATTTCTTATCGTCAATTGTAACCTCGTGCATATTGTCTATTAAGGCTTCACACGCAGCTGCTGACCTTCCTGTATAGCGTCAAAGTCCAACCCATTCCAGTCCATCAACTGCCTGATGGTGATGCCGTTCTTTTTGGCTATTGTGTAAGCCGTATCGCCTTTTTTTACAGTGTAGAACTTACCGGGCTCCATTTGCTGCTGACGGGGCGCAGCATTTTGTTGTGGTTGCTGTGCATAGTTCTGTTGTGTATACTGCTGTTGCTGATAGCCTTGCTGCTGATTGTAAGCAGGTTGCTGGCCATATGTTTGTTGCTGGTTATATGCAGGCTGTTGTTGCTGCTGATAATTATTTTGCCGTTGTTGAGGCTGGCTGTATGCCTGCTGCTGTTGGTAATTCTGCTGTTGAGGCTGCTGGTATGTTTGCTGCCTTTGTTGTGGTTGTTGCTGTGCGTACTGTTGCTTGTTGTCATTGCCCGCGTATATCACATTATCAAACTGCTCTTTCAGTGCATCCAGTTCAGTTCTTGGTTTAGCGGGTTGGGTTGGTGCAGCTACGGCAGGTGCAGCTTTATTGTCATCGTCTTTCCTATTCTTCCTGCGCTCGCGCTTTGAGGGTTCTTCCGCTTCTTGTTGTGCTGCAGGATTAGGCTTAACATTAGTATTGGTAGTGTACTGCTGTGGTTGCTGATAGGCGTTTTGTTGTGGCTGCTCGTATGTATTGTTGGTATATGCGGGCGTTTCCTGCCTTGCGGGTTGTTTGTATTGTACCTGTGGAGCAGTGTTGCTGTTATATACCTGGGCGGCAGGATTGGGCTTGAAGTTACCCCTTGTGTCAGTATTGTTATTAGCAGGCTGCTGCTGATATGCAGGTGCTGTTTGTGCCGGCTGGTTAGATTGTGGCAAGAACTTGCTTGCCTCTTGTGTAGAGTTGGCGGCGGGCTGTTGCTGCTGAGCAGGACCAGGGCTGTTTGCCAGTTGTTCTTTTTCTATTACAGCTTGAATTTCTTTTTCCTTCCTGCGTATTTCGCGTGCCTCTTTTATTTTTTCAAATATTGTTTTCTCTTCCTGCGGCAGTGGGGCAGGATTTTTCGGGAAAGAACGTGTAGGCGGTGCCTGCTGTGCAGCGCTTGGATCGTAATAACGTGGATTGTTAGCTATTTCGGGATCTTCGCCGTACCCATCGTAGCTTTCATTGTTGTTGTAGTTATTATTGTCGTAGCTATTGTTGTTGTTAAAGTTGTTTTGTGCGAAGTTGCCGTCATCTTCAGGCGTGTGCTGTCGGGTAGCCGGTTTGGTACCTGCCTGTGCCTGCAACTCAAGGGTAACACCCGGCATGGGTTCTTCGTTAGGTTCCATATAGTTCAGGTCGCGCAGGTATTTCAGTTGTATGCCTTCTTTCTGCGCTATCACCAGCATTGTTTCGCCGGGTTTTACCAGGTGCATAGGACGAATACCCCAGAAGTGTTTACGCTCCAGGTACAGTGGCATATCAGTCGGTAAGGGTTTTTCTTCCAGGTCGTTCATCTCCAGGAATTTCTCGTAGCGTACATTGTTGCGCACGGCGTATTGCAGTGGCATATCACCTGCCTTACCATACACGGCACGCAGATTGTTGATTTTTACCACTGTTTGTGGCGTGTTGNNCTACAGTCTGCCTTTCGCTGGGGCGAGTATCTATATATTTTGAAATTCTTTCAGGCGGTGCGTTGTTTATCTGTTGTGTATTGCCGTAAGTATTAGCAGGCTGTGTATATGCCGGTGCAGCTCCACCATTATTATAACCATAATTGTTTTGCGTGTTGTAGTTATTGTACGCGGGTTGCTGCTGTGCAGGTTGGTTGTATGATTGGTTATAATTACTGTTGCCGCGGCTACTCCTCTGGTTGTCAACGGCAGGTGCTGTGGCTATATTATTTTGCACACCACCGCTGCCAAGGGCGGCATAGGTATACTCCTGTAGCTTATAGTCTTCTATTATCTTAATCAGGTTTTGAGCATACTGAGGGTTGGTGGCATAGCCTGCCTTGCTCAGCCCGAAGGCCCATGCCGCATAATCTGTTACAGAAAGCTGGAACAGGGAAGCATAACGCGGATTTGATTTGAGATAGTTGGATTGGTCCTGGAATGATTCGAAATCGAGATTGTATTTACGGAAACATTCGTTGCGCCTGTCGTCTGTGTGTTCGTAGGTCTGGCCCCTCCAGTCTGTTTTACATTTCAGGCCGAAGTAGTTGTTGGCGTTGCGGGCCAGCTCGCTGGTTCNNGTGCCAGCTTGATAGATGCCGGTATGCCGGTACGCTGTTGTTCACTCATGGCAAGGCCGCGGTAACGTTCAATGTAATCCTGAACGTTATTTTTTTTCAGGTTCTGTGCATTTGTGTTTATCGTACATGCCAGTACCAATGTGGCAAATACTACGAACATTTTTTTCATACACCAGTGTTTTTTGTGTTTTTATTCTTTTGTTTTTCTTGCTATCATTATTCCGTCCCTTACGGGCAACAATACGTGTTCTATTTTCGGGTCATTGCGCAGTTTCTCGTTGTATGCATGCATAGCTTTTGCGTTCTTGCTTTGTTGCTCATGCGGCAGTACTACTTCTCCATCGTACAATACGTTATCAGCCAATATAAAACCGCCTACGCGAACCTTATCAAAAACCTGGTCGTAATAACGGCAGTAGTTTACTTTGTCTGCGTCAATGAATACCAAATCGAACATATCGTCCAGTTCCGGTATTATGTTTTCTGCTCTACCTATATGTTGCGTAATTCTTCCCTCTAATCCCGCATCACAAATATAACGAAAACACATGTCTTGCAACTCCTCGTTGATGTCGATGGTGTGCATATGTCCGTCTTCANNATCTCCAAAATTCTGCGCGGACGGAGCATATGGCTAAAAGCCTGTAAAACAGCGCCTTGCAGGTGCCCTGAAAGCATAACCGGTAATTCTACTTTCAGATTTGTTTCCCTGTTCAGCTTCGCTAAAACAGGATTTTCAGGCGATGTATAGTTTTCTATGTAATTGTTAATGTTTAGTGAATGCAGCATATGCTCCATAAAAACCTCTCGTTTTAGGATGAAAAATCATCTGTCCGCACAAAAGTAACGAACTAATGAGAGACTTCAACAGAGGGTTTAGACGAGACTAACCATAAGAAGCTATATGCTATTGTTGCGTTAATCAGCAGTAGTTCCAAACCTATTTTATAACCACCCAACAATGCTGCATCGTACTCCTTTATAAAGTAAGAAATGATAGGTGCAGCAATACAGATAATCGGAACAAATTTGTTGTTGACGTTTCTTTTGGTAAGGATGCCGAATGCGAATAACGCAAGTAAGGGGCCATAGGTATAACCTGCGACTGCCAGCAGGGTAGTGATGAGCGAACCATTATCCACCTCGCGGAAAAANNGTCATTACGGCGTTTCATGCCCAGTATGTCTATACAATATGATGATGTGAGTGCCGTCAACGCGCCATCGGCACTGGGGAAGAGTGCTGATATAAGGCCAATCATAAAACAAACGGTAATGATAAACGGCAACCCGCTTTTTAAAGCGATATAGGGGAATATATCATCGCCTGCAGCAGTTATGCCCTGCGCATCGGCGTAGAGATATAATAATCCTCCCAGCAGCAGGAATATGAAATTAGCCACCAAAAGAATGAAGCAGAAGGTTATCATGTTCTTCTGCGAGTCTTTCAGGTTGCTGACGCTGATGTTTTTCTGCATCATTTCCTGGTCGAGGCCGGTCATGCCGATGGTGATAAAGGCACCACCCAGCACGCTTTTCCAGAAACTGCCTGCAGACAGGATATCTGTATTCACCATTTTGGTGTAACCTTTGGCAGTCATGGCCTCCCATGTGCCGCTCAGGCTCAGGCCCAGGTTGTTCATAATGTACACTACACACACCAGCAGCGCCAATATCATAAAGGTAGTTTGCAGTGTATCTGTCCATACGATGGTTTTTACGCCTCCACGATAAGTGTACAGTAGTATCAATGCCAGTATCAGTATGGCTGTAAACTCGAACGATATGCCCAACTCTTTGAGTACAAATAATTCCAATACTTTGATAACAAGGTATAGCCTGAGTGTAGCACCCAGTGTACGAGAGAGGATAAAGAACAAGGCACCCGTTTTGTAGGATGCTGTTCCCAGGCGATGGTCGAGGTAGGAGTATATGGATGTGAGCTGCATCTTATAATAGATGGGCAGCAGTACAAAAGCTACGGCAAAGTAGCCGAGCCAGTAGCCAATCACTACCTGGAAGTAGGAGAAGCCAGCCGAGCCCACCGTGCCCGGTACTGATATAAACGTCATGCCGGAGAGGGATGTGCCTATCATCCCAAAGGCTACCACCCACCATTTGCTGCTGCGGTTGCCTATGAAAAACGATTCGTTGTTGGAACCGCGTGAAGTATAAAATGCAATGCCCAGCAGCAGTGCGAAATATGATATTATGATAATAAGTAGAATAGCCGATGTGCTCATGGCTGTGAAAATAGAGAAATGTAGATTAATAGAGAAGCGTAACCAAAGTAACAGGATGGTAGCGGCATGGTTGCTATTTTTGTACACATAACCAAAACAATTATGCAGGATTTCTGGAATGAGCGTTATAATAGGGAAGAATATGTATATGGTGAAGCGCCCAACGACTACTTCAGGCAGCAATTAGCAGCGTTGACACCAGGTAGGATATTGATGCCGCTGGAAGGCGAAGGCCGCAATGCCGTATATGCAGCAGGCCTGGGTTGGCAGGTAGATGCATTTGATATGAGTGTTGAAGGCAAACGCAAAGCTTTGTTGTTGGCGGAAAAGAATAATGTGGCCATTAACTATGAAGTAGGTGAGTTGTCGGACATGCAATATGCAGCAGGAACCTATGATGCTGTGGCTTTAGTTTTCGCTCATTTTCCTGAAAGCAGGAAGGAGGCATATCACCACAGGCTGAACAGCTATGTGAGAAAAGGCGGGATAGTGATACTGGAGGCATTCAGCAAAAGGCATTTACAATACAATTCTGTAAACCCATCGGCAGGCGGGCCCAGGGATGAGGGCATGTTGTATAATGAAGATGAGTTGCGTAACTACTTCAAAGATTTTGATATAACAGAGCTGTACGAAACTGATACTGAACTGAGAGAAGGGGCTTTTCATAATGGTATGGCTGCTGTAATCAGGCTTACCGCGCGGAAGAGGTAGGTTTCTACTCCTCCCGCACCGGCGGATAATCCAGCATGTTTTCTGAATTAGCTACTACCGTAGCTACCGTTGCATCACCTGTTACATTCACTACCGTGCGGCACATGTCCAGTATCCTGTCTACGGGGAATATCAACGCTATCCATGCGGGGTTCAACCCTACTGATTGCAAAACAATGATGAGCATGATGAGTCCTGCACTGGGCACCGCGGCGGTGCCGATGGATGCCAAGGTTGCCGTTAATACAATCGTCAGTTGTTGTGTGAGGTTCAGGTCAACACCATGCAACTGCGCGAGGAATACTACGGCCACCGCCTGGTACAGGCTGGTACCGTCCATATTGACGGTAGCGCCTATGGGCAGTACAAAGCTGCCCACCTCTTCGCGCACGCCCAGGTTGTCGTGTACACAATCCATAGTTACGGGTAGCGTTGCTGCCGAACTGCTGGATGAAAATGCGAGGAACTGTGCCGGTGCCATGGCTTTGAAGAACGCACCGTACTTTAGTTTTTTTACAAAGCGGGTAACAATGAAAGGGTACACCATGAACATCATGATGCTCAGGCCCACCACCACCACCACCATATAGGTAGTAATGGCCCCCAGCAGGTTGATGATACGATCCGTATTATCATTAGCCATTTGTGTGAGTTTGCCCGCCATCAGCGCAAACACAAAGAAAGGCGCGCCCCGCATCACTATATCCACCATCTTTATGAATATCTCGCTGCCCCCCTCTATAAACGATACCATACCCGCCACCTTGGCGCGCGGCAATGATATAAGTGTGATACCGAAGAATATGGCGAAGAATATAACCTGCAGCATCAGGCTGTCGTTAAAGGAGAGGAATATATTACTCGGCACCATTTCTACCAGGAATTGTAAAGGCCCCTTATCTTTCTGCGCCTTGGCGGCTGTCATTTTTTCTTCAATAGTGGCATTTGTTTCTTCTTGTTCCAGTTTGTCTTTCGCTTCACCCAGGTATTGTT
>DINJ01000064.1 GCA_002423665.1 Bacteroidetes bacterium UBA5543
GTTGTCTAGTGTTACGCCTCCGTCTACTTCTATTACAGCTTTGCTGCCGGCGGCCGTTATCATAGCCTTTACTTTCTTTATTTTTTCCAGTGCCTGGGGTATAAATTTTTGTCCGCCAAAACCCGGGTTGACACTCATAATCAATACCAGATCCAGGTCGCCGATGATATCTTCCAGTACATGTACAGGGGTGTGTGGGTTCAGTGATACACCCGCTTTCATGCCCAGCGCTTTAATGGCCTGTATGCTGCGGTGCAGGTGTACGCTGGCTTCATAGTGTACTGTCAGTACATCAGCGCCTGCATCCCTGAATTCAGCGAAGTATTTCTCCGGTTCTACAATCATCAGGTGTACATCAAAAGTTTTGGTAGCTACCTTCTTCATGGTTTTAATGATGGACATACCGTAGCTGATATTAGGCACAAACCGTCCGTCCATCACGTCCAGATGAAACCAGTCAGCTTCGCTATTGTTCACCATTTCTATGTCACGTCCCAGGTTCAGAAAATCGGCGGAAAGTATGGAAGGCGCTATCAGTGGCATTGCTTTTATTTTTTTAATTATTTAGGCCTGCAAGATAAGGTTAATGGTTTAAAAGGGTATATGATGTACCCGTTTATGCTGTAATAAGTTAATGTTTGACCGGGTCGGCTGTGGAGTTTCTGTGTTTGAGAGAATAATAATTAGTTTGCATGTGATGTAATTTTCAATTCAATGGGCAAGCTCTTCGAAGTCATCACACCGCAGTTAAAGGAATGGATAGCCGCACAAAAAATATTCTTCGTGGCAACAGCACCCATGTCGGGCGAGGGACATATCAATTGTTCTCCAAAGGGGCTGGACTCGCTGCGTGTAACCGGTGAAGATACTATCGTGTACCAGGACCTGACCGGCAGCGGGGTGGAAACAGTTGCCCATCTGAAGGAGAATGGCCGTATTGTGATTATGTTCTGCGCATTTGACGGCCCGCCCAAGATAGTGCGCATACATGGCAGGGGAGAGGTGATAGAGCCTTCCCATGCAGAATTTGAGGAGTTGGAGAAGTTATTCCCCGCCCATGCAGGCACCAGGGCGTTTATTAAGGTGATAGCTACCCGAATATCCGACTCCTGCGGCTATGCTGTACCGCTTATGGACTTCAAAGCGGACAGGGAAGTGCTGGACAAATGGACCGCCAATAAAGGCGATGACGGGTTAAAGATATACAGGGCAGAAAAGAACCTGCAAAGCATTGACGGTCTGCCAGGGCTTGACTGAAAATTCTGAAACTCATTTTTTACCTGTCATACTTGCCCTTATCTTTGCAGCCTTAAAAAAAATCAGTTATGAGGGTAGCAGTAGTAGGCGCCACGGGTTTGGTGGGTAGTACCATTTTGAGGACATTGGAAGAACGCAACTTTCCGGTTACAGAGTTGATACCTGTGGCTTCAGAAAGGTCTGTGGGCAACCTGGTGAAGTTTGCCGGTAAGGAATGGCCCGTGGTAAATGCTGATACTGCAATTGCTATGAAACCCGCCCNNACAATTCATCTGCATGGAGGATGGACCCCACTAAAAAACTGGTGGTACCTGAGGTGAATGGCCATGCACTGAGTAAGGAAGATATGATCATCGCCAATCCTAACTGCTCTACTATACAAATGGTAATGGTGTTGAAGCCCTTGCATGACAGGTACCATATCAACAGGGTAGTAGTGAGCACTTACCAATCAGTATCCGGCAGCGGGCAAAAAGCAGTGAGCGAAATGATGCAACAGCGCGCCGGCAGCAATGAGCACAGTGTTTACCCCCATCGTATCGATATGAACGTCATACCCCAGATAGACGTGTTTATGGACAACGGCTATACCAAGGAGGAAATGAAGATGGTGCAGGAAACCAATAAAATAATGGGTGATGACTCCATCAGGGTAACTGCCACCACCGTACGTGTACCCGTATCGGGCGGCCATAGCGAAAGTGTGAATATTGAGTTCCGCAATGATTTTGAAGAATCGGACGTGCGCAATCTGCTGGCACGTTTCCCCGGTATTATAGTGGTAGACAATCCTGAAATGAAGGCATACCCTATGCCATTGGATGCCGCAGGCAAAGACGAAGTCTTCGTTGGCCGTATCAGGCGCGATTACTCACAGCCTAATACCCTTAACTGCTGGATAGTTGCCGACAATCNNGCCAAGCTGCTGCACAACAACGGCTGGATATAGGGTTAACCCTGTATTAATGCTTCTGTCACGGGATTGTAAAGACTTCTAATCATTCCCGATAATGTAAGTGCAAGGCCGTAGCGCCAACGTACCTTTGGGAACTAAAAGTTCTCAAAGATGAAGTTAAAATCTACCTTATTAACACTCGCTATTGCAACGGGCGCTCAGGTAAACGCACAAACATGGGTTGCAGACTCCGTGGAAATGGGTGCCAGCTATGCAAACGACGTTTTCTACAATATAGCTAACGGCAACGACGCCACACAGGCTGCCAACAACTGGGATATAGCTTTCCAGACTACGCGTTTCGGCGAGCCTATGTTTAACGCTACGATAAGGGCCAACCATAACAAGCGCGATGTGCAGGTGTACTCGCTGCATAAACAAGCCAGCGTTCACTTCGGCAATTTAAGCGCTGCTGATACCATGGTTGCTTATGGTTCTCAGTTGCTGAACGAAGATACGACCTGGGGTACAGGCGCATTTACTACCAACAGGGCACTGAGCAATCCTTTCGATTTTGGATGGGGTGCATATGATATGACTACGCACAACCTTACCGGCGATAGCCTGTACCTCGTTAAAGCGGGCGGTGTATTCTACCAGCTGTGGATACAGAAATACCAAAGTGTAAGCAACGTGGGTTACTGGTTCCGCGTGGCTAAGTGGGATGGTACAGGAGATGTAAGCGACAGCATCAAGCGTGTAGCTCCGTACAACGACCGCCTGTTTGCCTATTACAATATGGCTACCGGCCAGTTCCTGGACCGCGAGCCTTCAAGAAGTAATTGGCACATTATGTTCACGCAATACCTGAAGGACCGCGTGTTTGGCGCTAACCCCAACAAATACCAGAACTACGTGGGTGTGCTCAGCAACCTGAAAGTACAGGTAGCTAAAGTGACAGGTGTTAACCCATCTACTGTTACTTCAAGCAATTATATGATGTACACGCCCAATGCCAGCGAGTATACCAACACCATAGGTGACGACTGGAAGCGCTTTGCGGGTATGTGGACACTGGCTACTGATACCAGCTACATCATTATGCCTGATACTGCCAACGGTCAACAGGAATATTATCACCTGCAGTTTACCCGTTTCGATGGTACTGCTACAGGAAAGATTGTGTTTGAAACACGTAAGCTGGCTACCGTAAGCCTGGGTGTAAACAATGTAAACGGCTCAGTAGCTAAATACAGCATCTACCCCAACCCCACTCAGAATGTGGTAAACATCATGGTAGATGCACAACAAACTGACAACAACACAGTATTAGCGGTTACTGACATAACAGGTAAAGTAGTGGTTAACCAGCGCGTACAAATGTCTGCCGGTGTTAATGCGTACAGCGTAAATATGTCTGCATTCCCTGCCGGTATGTATATAGTATCTGTAAATAACAGTCAACTGAAAATAGCTGAGAAAGTACAGGTACAGCGTTAATAAAGGGCAAAAAGAGTTGGATTAAACACAAACCTTGCCGCCCGAAATGGGTGGCAAGGTTTTTTCAAAAAAATGAATGCATCAGTGAAAAAGTTTTTCGGGTTATTAAGTTTACTCTTATCGGTAGTGGCCGCACAGGCGCAAACCATTCGCCTGCAACTAACAGACAGGAACAATGGTGAGTCGGTGCCCTTTGCATACGTGCATATGCTGTCGGGTACGGGTGCAGTGCTCAATACAGTGCAGAGCAACGAGAACGGTATAGTAAATATCGTTGCTGAGGAATATCCCATGAACATTGAAGTGAACACACTGGGTTTTGAGACCGTGAAGAAAACTTTTATTACTCCGCCTGTAGCGAATGTGCTTACCCTGTACATGAATAAAAAATTCTCAGCCCTGAACGAGGTAGTGGTTACCGGGCTGAACACACCACAGAAGCAGAAAGACGCATTGTCAGTCTATCGCATCATTACCAAAGAGCAGATACAGGCGCAAGGGGCTGTAACATTAGATGAAATCATGAAAAACCAGCTCAATGTAAGTGTAAAAAATGACTTGTTGCTGGGCTCTGATATGCGTATGCAGGGGTTAGGGGGCGATAAAGTGAAAATATTGATAGACGGAATTCCCATCAACGGCCGCGAAGGTGGTAATATCAACCTGAGCCAGATCAACCTGAACAATGTTGACCGTATTGAATTGATACAAGGCCCAATGAGCGTGGTGTATGGTACTGACGCATTGGGCGGTGTTATCAACATCATTACCAAAAATGAAAAGAAACCTTTATCTGTAAATGCAGGCGGATATTACGAATCTATCGGCAGGTACAACTTTGACGCATCGGTAAGCACACGTATAGGTAAGCGCAGCCAAATGACAATAGGTGGCGGCCGCAATGAATTTGCCGGCTGGAACAAGATAGAGCAGGTGAAAATTTATGAAGATGATACCCTGTATTACGCCCGTGGTTTCCTGTTTAAGCCTAATGAACAGGGACTGGGCAATTTTGCATACAACTATACGGCACCATCCGGCTTCAACGCACGCCTGGCCAGCGACTATATGCAGGAAAAAGTGACCAATAAAGGCGCACTGGAAACATGGGACCCTTNNCTGGATGGTAAACTGGGTAAGGGTACCTGGCAAAGCCAGAACGGTTATATGCTATACTACCGCACACGCACCAGCTACCTGAAAGATATGGTGACCCTGGAACAAGAGCTGAACAGCCAGGCCGGGTCTCAGGACACATCATCATTCCGCGACGTATATGCACGTGCCAGCTACAACAACCGCATAGGCAGCAGGTTAGATTATACAGTGGGCTACGATATCAACCTGCAATATGCTACCAGCCTTAAGATAACAGGTAAGGAGAAACAGATACAGGACTATGCGGCGTATTTCAACCTGGGATATGACGTATGGAAAAATAAACTGAAAGCACAGGTGGGTTTCAGGGGCGCGTACAATACGGTATATAATCCACCGGTTATACCAACTATTAATATCCTGTACACTCCGGTCAAGAAATTGCAAATACGGGCATCATATGCTGAAGGCTATCGTGCGCCATCGCTCAAAGAAATGCACCTCAGCTTCATTGACCTGAACCATCATATAATAGGTAATGAAAACCTTGTGGCTGAAAGCAGCAGGCACATGCAGGTATCAGCTTCCTACCAGGCATATGAAAAAGATAATGACTACCTGCAATTTATTCTTTCAGGTTTTTACAATGATGTCTATAACGGCATTACACTTGCGCCGCTTGACCCAACTAACCCGAATAGTATTGATTATACTTACGCCAACCTGTCTCATCAAACAAATACGATAGCAACTGCACAGGCGGACGGGCAATATAAGAGGCTGCATTACCAGGTTGGCTATTCTTATAATTACACTTTTGCTGACCCCGGAAATTATAATGCTTTTTCAGCCAGCGAAGTGACCACTACGTTGCAATACTCATGGAAGAAACCCGGTATTAATTTCAATACAGTATATAAACTTAGTGGCAGGCAACCTTTCATACAATCTAATATAGACGGTAGTGCATCTTATGATGGTACAAGAGACGCATACCATTTATGTGATGTGTCGCTGGAGAAGAAATTCTTTGAAAGAAAATTGCAGGTAGTGGCAGGTGTGAAAAACATGTTTGATTTCAGACAGGCTAATGTTGCAGGCCGTACGAATTCAGGCACGCACGGCGGTGGGGGCAGTAGTTTCCTGCCACGCAGCGTATTTACTTCAGTCAGGTTGTCCTTGTAAAAAGCAGCAGTTAGATTTTACTTACCCTGTTCTGGTTGCGGCCACCTTCAAAGGCTGTATTCAGGAAAGTGTCCACCATCTTCAGTGCCAGCTCTTCTGATACAAACCTGGCGGGTATGCACAGTATATTAGCGTTGTTGTGCAGGCGTGCCAGCGATGCCNNGCCCTGGTGTTTGTTGGCGGTCATGCATACGCCATTGCCGCTGCCGCATATCAATATACCTGCTGCTGCATTACCTGTTTCCACCATTTCAGCTACAGGGTGCGCATAGTCAGGGTAGTCGGTACTGTCTGCACTGAAGGTGCCTTTGTCCTCAACAGTTAAACCAGCGTCTTGCAGGGCTTTTATAACATGCCCCTTGTATTCAAAACCCGCATGGTCGCCGCCTATTACAATGGGAAGATCTTTGTTGAAAGCTGTCTGTTGCATAAGTACCTTATTTAGTCTTTGTTTTTCAATCTTTCTTTATACGCACGCTCGCTGATGGTTATAGATACCNNGATACCTGGTACAGTATCAGCAATGGGATACATACCAGCCACAGCGAAAACATATCGGGCGGGGTAATAATGGCCGCCAGCACAAAAATAATCAATATAGCATAACTCCTTTTGGAGCGCATGAGCATGGGGGTAAGCAGCCCTATGCGCGACAGGAAATATACCACCACCGGTAGTTCGAATACTAACCCTATCCCCAACACAAGGTCGAAGAGGGTATCATAATAGTTGGTGATGGTGATGATGTTTTTGAACGTGGGACTGAGTGTGTAGTTGGCGAAGAAGTTGATAGTAAACGGAGCTATCACATAGTAGGCGAATAATACACCCGTGAAAAACAATAGAGATGTCCAGAATACAATACCCCGTGCATGCCTCAGCTCTTTAGAACTGAGTGCTGGTTTAATGAATCGCCAGAACTCCCAGAAAACATAAGGGAAAGCGATGATAAAGCCCAGCATGAACGATACCGAAAAGCTCATCATGAACTGGCCCGATAATTCTGTATTCTGAAATTCAAGGTTGATTTCATCAAGGCACAGGGCGGCGATATTGGTCATCTCGCCCAGTTTGCACATTACACGGTACGAAAGGAAATCTTTTTTGGCCGGCGCAACTATGATATTGTCAAACACCTCGCCACTGTATATGAACATCACTACGCCGCCTATCAGTATAGCTATTAAAGCGCGTACTATATGCCAGCGCAATTCCTCTATATGGTCGGTAAAGGACATTTCGCTGTTGGGGTCTTTTTTGTCCCGCCTGCGCAGATATTTTCTTTTATCGCTCACGCTTATTATTTACAGGCGGCAAAGTTAGATAATAAAACCCCTGCCTGTATAACCATATTTTCCATAATATAAAAGGGCGGCATTAATGCCGCCCTTTTATATATAAGCAATAAAGCTATTTTTTGTACACCTTAATGGCTAGTGTATAGTATTCCATTTTTTCAATCTGCTGTTCCCGGCCCAGTTTACCCAGTTTGCCGTAGCTGTTCAGCCTTATTTTGTTCTTCTCGGGCATACTGTTCAGCAGGTCTATGATGGCCTCAGATGCTACTGCGTAGGTAGCTTCGCTTTCACTTTCTTTACCCGTGATGATACCGATGATATTTCCTGACGCGNNTGAGTCACCGTTATAACCGTTTTTCGCACTTATATATCCCTCGTTATATACTATTTCGTCCTGCGGGAAACCCAGCGTGAACACCCTGGCACCCAGCTTCTTTTTGCTCTTGGCTATAGTATAGGGTACGTCCTGTTTGCCAAATTTGAATTTTTTGTCTTCCACCTTCAGCACCACTACATCGTTTGCTTCGTTGAAGGCTACGACATGCGTTTTATAATAATTGCCATCACGGTTCTGTATGTATACTGAGTCAGCCCCTGCTATTACGTGGTAGCTTGTTACCAGGTAGCCATCGTTGGTCAGCGCGAATCCTGTACCTGTATAACGAGCTTCCAACTGGGGTGTTACAGTGGTTTGTTTCTTTATGTCCCTGATAATCCTGTTCTGTGAACGTTTGTAAGTTTCCCAGTCGCGGCGCAGCAGGCTGTATTGCGAAGCTATTTTTTTGTCGTTGTGTCGGGTTATGGAGAATGTAGCCAGTGAGGTGATGATAGCTATAGATGCAGCTATGGCAGCCGTACGCCAATGGTTGCGCACCAGCGATATGGTTTTGGGCATGATACTACCTGCCTGCTGTTCCTTAGCCGATTGCTGTGCGTGAGCCAACGCGTTTTTAAAGCGCTTGTGTTCACCGCTGTCCTGCAGCGATTGCAGCATATTTACC
>DINJ01000143.1:0-138 GCA_002423665.1 Bacteroidetes bacterium UBA5543
CCCCAACTTCTCAACTTGATCCCTGTTTTCCTGAAACGACACCCAATAATAAATCAGAAACTGCTGCCGGAATAAACTACAGCAGGGTATTACTCCGACCATACAAATCATTCGGCGGCAGCACCACATCCAGCAAAA
>DINJ01000143.1:153-4173 GCA_002423665.1 Bacteroidetes bacterium UBA5543
AAACTCAAAACCGGCTCCAAACTCGAAGCCATAATCCAGCTGGCTGATCTTCAGAAACTCGTCCGACCGCTTAGAGCGTGCATTCGACGCCAGGTCATAGTCTAGCTTTCCGCCAACCAATCCGTAAAACCGGAAATTCTTTATACGATCACTCTTGAACTTCAGCTGGAAGGGCAGGTGCATGTAAATACTCTCAATATTCCGATCCGATATGCTATCGAGAGGAGGCCCATAACTAAATTTCAGACGCTTCTCCGCAAAAGCCAGCGATGGCACGAAACGTAAATCGATAAATCTTGTCAGCCTCAGGTTACCCATCAACCCCATATTGAAGCCCGGCTGCCAGTACGGCTGAATGGTCTTAAAAGTATCGGTATTGGCAAACNNGGCCAAACGCATGAATTACCCTTTGTGCTCTTTAACGCAAAATACGAAGATACAGTATGCGGGGCGAACGCACTACAAATCAGTAATATAACAGAAAAAAATTTATTGCTAAAAGTATTGAAATATGAGTTTTAATAGGGTAATTTTGTAGGCTTAAGGGTGTATTTTTAATTCTTTAGAGATATTTCCCTGGCACCGTGATTACCACGCCCCGTGCTCGGGGCTTTTTTCTTTTTATGGCTTTCCCAACGTGATGTAGCAAACAACCGTCTTTTCCAGAGGGTGTTTGTCCCAAAAAATATGAGGCTTACTGTTAACTTTGCTCAAACATTTGATATTTTAGCGTTCCCAAATTGTTCTGAAGATGCCGTTACGTAGTATTTTGTTCTCAGCTTTGCTGACCATTGGTCTTTTTGCCATCATCGGTTATACCTCATGTAAGAAAGATCCGTGCAAAGATGTGATATGCCTGAACCTGGGTGCCTGCGACGGAGGAAACTGCGTTTGTACTACCGGCTTCGAGGGCGATAGATGTGAGGTCCTTAGCCGTGAAAAGTTCATAAAAACCTTCAATGGCCACGACACCTGCATGTATTACGAGTCAGAACTTACCAACTCGTATTTCATTTCTTTCAGGGCTATGCTCGATGACCCCAGGGAGATGACCATGAAACATTTTCTTAACGACTGGGACGACAGTGCCGTTTGTACAATTCAGGGCATAGACTCANNCCCTGCATCTCCACAAATAACTTTTCCCTATCGGCTGATTGGGTTGCTGTTGTATACAAGCTATAATTTTGCACTATTAAAATTGATTTCGACATGTATCCAGAACAAATAGTGAATCCGATGAAAGCAGAGCTAACCAGTGAAGGTTTTACCGAGCTGCTTACCCCTGCTGATGTAGACAGTGCGCTGCCCAAAGAAGGTACCACACTTCTGATGATTAATAGCGTATGCGGCTGCTCTGCAGGTACTGCAAGGCCAGGAGTACTCATGGCTGTAAAGAACGCCGCCAAGCGCCCCGACCAACTTACTACCAGCTTTGCCGGTTTCGATGTCGATGCCGTAAAACAGGCACGTACCTATCTGCTCCCTTATCCGCCATCTTCACCTGCTATTGCATTGCTCAAAGACGGCAAGGTGGTACATATGATTGAAAGACACAACATAGAAGGCCGGTCAGCACAAATGATTGCTGCAAACCTGATGCAGGCTTTTGAAACCTACTGCTAGGCTTCTATTGCTTGCTGCATAGTTGCAGAATACACTGAAAATGCGGGATATATTCCCGCATTTTATTTTGAGTGCAAGGCTGCTAGCCGTAACTTCGCACCTCAAAAAAATAAATTTACGGATGACACCACAGAAGATAACAATGGGCGCAAATGGCGTACTCAACGTACGNNATTATACCTTTTATAGAGGGAGACGGAATAGGCCCGGATGTATGGGGCGCCAGCAAAATGGTACTTGATGCAGCTGTAGCCCACGCATATGGCGGAAACCGCAAAATAGAATGGAAAGAGATACTTGCAGGCGAAAAGGCTTTCAATGCTACAGGTGAGTGGCTCCCTGCCGAAACCCTCGCTACAGCACGCGAATACCTCGTTTCTATTAAGGGCCCGCTTACCACTCCGGTGGGAGGTGGCATCCGCTCTCTCAATGTGGCACTCCGCCAGGAGCTGGATCTGTACGTATGCCTTCGTCCCGTAAAATGGTATATGGGTGTACCCTCACCAGTTGTGCACCCCGAAAAGGTGAACATGACCATCTTCCGCGAAAACACAGAAGATATATATGCTGGCATAGAGTTTGCCCAGGGTAGCCCCGAAGCAGAAAAAATGCTCAATTTCCTCACCAACGAATTGGGTGCAGGTAAAAAAATACGTTTCCCGCAATCTTCAGCCTTTGGTGTAAAACCAGTATCCAAAGAGGGTACAGAACGCCTGGTACGCGCAGCTATCAAGTTTGCGCTGGAAAACAAACTACCATCAGTTACCCTGGTACACAAGGGAAACATCATGAAGTTTACAGAAGGCGGTTTCAAAAACTGGGGTTATGAGCTTGCCGAGCGCGAGTTTGCCGACCAGGTGTATACCTGGGGCCAGTGGGAAAAAGCACGTAAAACACAGGGAGAAGATGCCGCAAATGCCCGCCTGAAAAGTGAAGAGGCATTGGGCAAACTCATTATCAAAGACGTGATAGCAGATAACTTCCTGCAACAGCTGCTGCTTGCACCACAAGACTACTCTGTAGTTGCCACGCTGAACCTCAACGGCGATTACATCTCAGATGCGGCCGCTGCAGCTGTGGGCGGCATCGGTATTTCTCCGGGCGCCAACATCAATTACCTCACCGGCCACGCGGTATTTGAAGCTACGCACGGCACAGCCCCGCGATTTGCCAATACCAATACCATGAACCCATCATCTATGCTGCTTAGCGGTGTAATGATGCTGCAGTACATGGGCTGGACAGAAGCAGCCGACCTCATTGAAGAGGCGTTAAGTACCACCATCAAGCGCAAAAGGGTAACCGTAGACTTCTTTAACCTGATGCACGATGCTACCCTGCTCAAAACAAGCGAGTTCGCAGAAGAAATTATAAAGAACGGAGGAATGGCCTGAGATGGCTGAGTAAAATATGATTTTAGTTATTTCAAATGGCAGCCACGCAACGGCTGCCATTTGTTAATTCAGGCTGTCAGCATTTCTTAACAGATTGATAATGAAATGTTAGGTAATCAATCTGTTATCATTTAATGTTTTTAAAAACCCTACCTTTATTTTAATTTAACGTTATATTTGTAGCCATTCTATCATATACCCGGGAAACTCATGTCATTCAACATTGCATCATATATAGACCACACCGTGCTGAAGCAAACAACCACAGCGGCAGAAGTAGATAAGGTGTGTGTAGAGGCATCGATGTCGGGGTTTGCAGCAGTTTGCGTGCCACCACGCTATGTATGGGGAGCCAAAAAGCTGCTGGACAGCTCCAGGGTACGCGTAGCCACCGTTATCGGCTTTCCACTGGGCTTCAATGNNTTGCCTGAAACCCGTAAAGGCCGCAGGCAAGGTATTAAAACTCATAGTTGAGTCTGGTTTGCTCACAGATACAGAACTCATTGCTGTATGCAGGCTCTATGGCCAATACGACATAGACTTTATGAAGACCTCTACAGGCTTCTCTGGTACCGGGGCTACAGTACATGCCGTAAAGACCATGCGCGAATACCTGCCCGGCAATATAGGCATTAAAGCTTCGGGAGGTATACGCACCTACGACTTCGCAAAAGAGCTGGTTGACGCAGGCGCTACCCGCATAGGCTGCTCCAACAGCATGCAGATAATGAAAGAATACAAGGCACAGGTCTCCGCCTGATCTTGTTGCACTCCCTACATTGTATAAACTTTGCACCGTATCGGCTAATTTTGCACGGTTGACACCAACCTTTAAGAAAGTGATCCTGGTGGCCCTGCTTCCCCTTGCTGCGGCTACCGCACACGCTCAGCACGAACGGGATACCGGCGATGTAACCATACATGCCAATCCCCGGTTGTGGGTGCTGCTGCGCAAACATCATAGCTATGTGCGGCTTACCACACCGCCACCACCACCGAC
>DINJ01000077.1:0-4791 GCA_002423665.1 Bacteroidetes bacterium UBA5543
AATTTTATCTCAAAATTTTATTGCCCCACCATCGCATTGATAATTCCGTGGAAATCATCAGCACTCAGCGATGCTCCGCCTATCAGGCCGCCATCCACATCGGGGCAGGCAAATAGTTCAGCTGCATTCGAAGGTTTGCAACTGCCACCATAAAGTATACTGGTACTGTTAGCAACGTCATTTCCATATTTTCCCGCAACCACGCTGCGTATATGGGCATGCATATCCTGTGCCTGTTGTGACGATGCTGTGCGGCCCGTACCTATAGCCCAGATGGGTTCGTACGCTATCGTTACATGGCTAAGCTGCTCTGCGTCTAAGTGGAATATACCTTCAATTATCTGTTGCTCTACATAGCTGTTCTGTGTTCCTGCATCCCTAACTTCAAGCGGCTCACCGCAGCAGAATATTACCTGCAGGTTGTTGGCTAAAGCGGTATTTACTTTTTTAGCCAGCATTTCATTGTTCTCGTTAAAATATTCCCTGCGCTCGGAATGGCCGAGAATAACAAACAACGCACCTGTGCTTTTTATCATTGCTGCAGATATCTCTCCCGTATATGCGCCCGATGCTTCAGTATAGCAGTTTTGTGCGCCGGTGTATACCCTGTTGGCTGGTACGGTTAGCTGCGCTGTCTGTTGCAGGTGTACGAATGGGGGGCAGATGATGACTTTATGGTTATCGCCCAGTTGGGGCATACCTGCCAGTATCTCATTTACCAATGTTTTGCCCTGTTCTATATCCAGGTTCATTTTCCAGTTTCCTGCAACTATCTTTTTACGCATAATATTATAATTGATTGATTTATTATTAACCTTTAGCGAACATATCCCTTTGCTCACGGGTACGTTCGTAGATATGATTATACATTTTTACTTCTTCCGCTGTCAGTGTTTTGCCACGCCTTTGCATCATCCTGTTGGCAGTTTCAAGGGCGCGTTCCAGNNTTCCAGCCTGTATCCCGTCAGTCCCTCACTACCTCCCCAGGCAAAGGAGGGTATAAATTTCTCAGGGAAGCTACCTCCGTATATATTGGCTGATACACCTACAACTGTACCTGTATTGAACATGGTATTAATGCCGCATTTAGAGTGGTCGCCCATCATCAGCCCGCAAAATATGAGGCCCGTCTGTATCGATTTGAAATTATGTTCATCCCAAATCTTGATCGTGTCATAATTGTTCTTGAGGTTCGAGCAGTTCGTGTCAGCTCCCAGGTTACACCATTCGCCTATTACTGAGTTGCCCAGGTAGCCATCGTGTGCTTTATTGCTGTTGGCAAAGAATACAACGTTGCTTATTTCACCGCCTACCTTGCAGCCCGGGCCAATGGTGGTGCCCTTGTATAGTTTAGCTCCCATTTTAACCACAGCATGTTCGCAAAGCGCAAGCGGCCCTCTTATTAATGCTCCTTCCAGTATTTCCGCATCCTTACCTATATACACAGGCCCCTCTGCATTAATAATACATCCTGCATTTACTATGGCTCCTTCTTCTATAAACAGGTTTTCCCTGTTCTTTACAACCACACCTTCCGGTATAGGTTGACTGGTTCTGCCTGTCGTTATTAGTGTGAAATCCCCGGCAATTGCGTCTTCATTGAAAGAGAAGATATCCCATATATGCTGTAATCTNNGTATCTGTCCGGCATACTCCACCTCTTTCAGTTCCACAGGAATTATCAGTTCCGGTACAAATTGTATTACACTGTCGCTTACACGGGCGCCTATTATCAGCCCGTGCTGCACCAGTTGCTGCATGGGCTCCAGTTTCTGTATTGCAGCATACAAATCAGCTGTCGCGAACATGCTGCCGTTAATGAACAGATTGTCGCTACCGCCATTCATAGGATATACTTCCTGTAGGTAGGGGGCAGTCATCGTGCCTGTATCCTTGCCGATAAAGTGCTCCCACCTTTCCCGCATGGTCATAATGCCGCAACGTATATCAGCTATCGGGCGGGTATGTGTAAATGGCAGGAGAGAGTAGCGTGTACTATCGTCGAATAAGATGATGTTCATANNTGTGTGAATGGCAAAAGACTGTAGCGGCTGCTATCGTCAAATAGGATGATATGCATAACTGAAAAATCCCGACAAAAGTCGGGATTTTTGATGCGTAATGCAAATAATGTGAGTGGAAGATTATTTCTTCTTCTCGTAACGCTTTTTGAACTTGTCGATACGGCCTGCAGTGTCCACAAACACTGATTTACCAGTATAGAAAGGGTGTGACTTATGAGAAATCTCGACTTTGATTACGGGATATTCTTTTCCGTCTTCCCAAACGATTGTTTCTTTTGTTGGTGCGGTAGAACGTGTCAAAAACGTATAGTCGTTAGACATGTCTTTGAATACTACCAAACGATAACCTTCCGGATGAATGCCTTTTTTCATTACTTATTTTTTTTGTGCATGGATTGGGCCATGCGTTTTTACAGAGTGTGCAAAGGTATGTTTTTTTTAATATTCAGCCAAAAAATCAGATAAGGCCCAGGAATTTTTTACGGGCTTTTACCCTTTTCTTCAATTCGGGCTCTGCCTGCTCAGCAAAGTTGTATGTAGCTATCACTTTGCCATCAGGGCCCACCAGCACAGCCTGCGGCACAAATGTTACCCCATATATCTGGGTTGGCTCTGCGTTCCAGCCTCCCAGGTCGCTCATATGATAGTCCCAGGTCAGGCTGTCTTTTTCTATTGCCTGTACCCATTTATCTTTATTCTGGTCCAGCGATACGCTTAATACCGTAAAGCCTTTTTTGGCATCTTCATACTTCAGGTCTTTGTATTCATGGTACATTTTTACCAGCCTGGGGTTAGCCCTGCGGCAGGGGCCACACCAATNNTTTGCAAGGCCAAGGGTTAATAATAACAATGTTGTAACCAGTTGCTTCATAATCTCTTTTAATGTTTGATCTGTTGATTAAATCTGTTGCTTGCTAAGTTAAGGATGTTATCAGAATTCCAGCGTCAGCCCATCGTAAGACAGGTGTATCCCCTCCGGCAGTTGGAGTTCTATATCTGAATGTTTTCCTAATTGATGGCTGATATGGGTAAAGTAAGTGTTTTCAGGGTTGATACTCTGAGCTACTTCAATCGCTTCTTCAAGTGTATAATGTGAAACGTGTTTTGTGTGTCTTAATGCGTTTAAAACCAATGATTTGCTTCCTTTTATTTTCTCTGTTTCTTCAGGTGATATGTAATTGGCNNAACCTAATACGTCCATATTCATGTGTTTTACTAGGATAGGAGTGAATTCTAAATCATTGATAGTGAATTTATTTAAGCTGTCAATTGTAGTTATTTTTACTTTGGGTATGCCCGGGTAGTTGTCACCACTAAACACATATGCAAATTCTCGTTTCAGGGTTTCTTCAGTTTCTTTGGTTGCAAATAATTCTATTGGATTGTTAGTGAAGAAGTTATAGGCTCTTACATCATCCATTCCTGCAACATGATCCTTGTGCCATTGGGTGTATACTATGGCGTCCAGTTGATGGACTTTTGCTCGTAACATCTGGTAGCGGAAATCCGGTCCGGAGTCAATCACAACACTGGTGTGTTCTGTTTGTATCCAGATTGATGAACGCAATCTATTGTCTCTTTTGTCAGCAGATGTGCATACTTCACAATCGCAGCCGATAAGAGGAACACCCTGCGATGTGCCCGTGCCTAAAAAAGTAACTTTCACAATCAGGACTCTATTTCAGTTTGTTCAGATGAGTTATTGGCAGCATGTATGTTTTGTAGTTGCTTATACCACTTCTGCATTTCGGTGCTTAACTCCTCTTCTTTCACTGATATGGTTGGCAGTATTTCCAATAGCGCGTTGATGCGCCCCTCCATNNTGAAATTGCCCTTTTCAAAACGTATGGTGAAGTTAGCTTCTTCGAAAAGCTGTTCCAGTTTTTTAAGGGTGTTTGCAGTATATTTGAAGCTCATTAGCAAAATCCGGTTTCAATGCTCAAAATTAGAAAAATAACGCTATTAATGATGGTTTTAGGGCTGGCTTTAGGTAAAACAAATGCACAAAGCTATTATGTGGAGGATGACAGGACATTTTACGGCGGACTTTCTTTAGGGGCTATATTTTCCCAACTTGACGGGGATAACTTTGCCGGGTATCATAAAGTAGGGTTGACAGGAGGTGCTATTGTGTACGCACAGGTTGCACCGCGTATTGCCCCTAGTATGGAACTGCTGTTTACGCAAAAAGGGGCGGTGTCGAACACCGAAAAGCCGGGTATTAACGTGCGGGTAAACGACTATAAGGTGAACCTCAATTATATTGAGGTTCCGATTATGCTGAATTATTTTGATAAGCGTAAAAGCCACTTTGGCGCAGGCCTGTCTTATTCCCAATTAATCAGCTCGCAGGAGTCGGCCAGAACAACACCAGCATTGTCAGACACTGCTGACCTTGACAACTATCCGTTTAAAAAGGCCGACCTGAATNNTTTGATGTCAATCAGGGATAAATGGTACCCTGACCTGGGGCGTACCAGTGCCGGAGGACAGTACAATAATTTATGGGCCTTCAGGTTTATGTATATATTTTAAGAACGCACGTCATGAAGTATAATAAGTTCAAACAATCATTGTTAGGCGCAATAATTATGTTGTGCATTGCATCTCAGGCTGCCATAGCACAAAGTAATTTCTATGTTGACAACGACAGGACATTCTTTGGTGGCTTGGTGGCAGGGGCAAACTTTTCCCAGATTGATGGGGATAATTACAGGGGCTTTGATAAAGCCGGCTTGAATGTTGGAGGTATCGTGTATACAAAGGT
>DINJ01000077.1:4843-11147 GCA_002423665.1 Bacteroidetes bacterium UBA5543
TCTTTATGTAAATCCCAGGTTTCAATATTCTATAGTGCCATTGAGGGGAGAAGGGGAAATGCCGCAATACCTGGGGAGGAAGCAAAGTAATCATGTGCTTGCACTACGGTTGGTCTACATATTTGGGCTGAAATATAATAAGAAGACAAAATAGGGAGTTTTATTGTTGTATGAAGGGGAGCTGGTTAATATTATNNCAGTATAGAAATACTATACACACAGCGTGGCTCTTATGGTAAAGATGCTGACGATTTGGGACAAAGGGGGATTTTTGTAAGCAATTATAGAGTTAATCTTACTTATGCAGAGGTACCTGTTATGTTACATTATTTCTTTCCCAGCAAGAGTCATTTAGGAGCGGGGTTCTCTTTTGCACGGCTTGTCACCAGTAGCGAAACGGCAACAATTTATCCTGACCAAAACTTTGATCAGGCAAAATACCCTTTCAGAAAATATGCCGTTGATTTTGTACTGGATGGTAAGTTACGTGTANNAGATATATAGCCAGGATTTGTCTGATAGCAGGTTTGAAAAAAGTAATTTCTTTTCTCCTGACAAAGAGCAGGTCTTTTATGGTGGTTTCACTGCAGGTGGAAACTTCTCGAAAGTAAATGGAGATAATTATGATGGTTACAAAAAGGCAGGTTTTGTAGCCGGAGGTACCGTATACGTGAGGTTATTGCCTAAGTTGCTGACGAATATTGAGTTGTTGTACACTATGAAGGGTAGCAGGGGAGTGGCGTTGAAGAACTCTTATTATACCGGAGATTTCTTTGAGCGCTACTGGCTGGACCTGAATTATGTAGAAATACCACTGATGCTGCACTATACATTTACGCCGCGTTGGCATATTGGTGTCGGTGCGGCATATGCACAACTTATCAATTCAAAAGAAGAGATATATACCGACCAGCCTGTGACGATAGACCCTGCAACTACAGAGTTTAATAGTTCTGATATCAATTTTATAATTGGAGGGGGCTGGCAGATAGGAGATGGCTGGTTTCTGATGGGGAGGTATCAGCACTCGTTAAGCTCAATACGCAAGGCCCAGAATATTCCTGTATGGCAAAATTCGTTCAGCCAGTTCAATGATTTATTTAGCTTGAGATTGATGTACCTGATTGACTAAGAGTTGTCTAGTCTCTCTTCATTTCACGGAAACTGTTATTGAGCTCGGCAGATTTTTTAGCCGCGTCGTTATACATTTCCTTCTTTTCGAGGACGCCTTGTATTGTTTTGTTACCCTCTATTTGAGACAGTTGCTCATTAGCAGATCTTATGCCCTTGTTGATGGTATCGATATTTGCAGCAACAGGTTGCACGCTCCACTCTCCGGTAGTCTTTTCAGCGTTTTTCATAGTATTGTTGAGTTCCGTACTCTTATTATTGATGCTTTGAGCCCGGTTTTTCAGGCTTACGATAGTGCCGATAATTTTTGAAGAGTTGGTTTCTATTTCGCTTAATTTAGTGCGATAGCTTGCCATGCTATGCTCAATACGCCTTATGTCATTTTGGGTCTTTTTTACCAGCCCGTTATCTATTTTTCTGTTGAAAGTGGTAAAGTTCTTATCAGCTGTGTTCAGGATATATTTGGCAGATTCGATTATCGGGTTTATCTGGTCGCTCATATCCATTACTGTCGTGTCGTATATACCGGTTATCACTGCTTTGTGAGATAATATTTCAACGTCAGTGCCCGGCTCCAGGAATATCATTTTGTCGCCACGCAGGTTGTTGGATGCCAAAACAGCAATCGTACCTTTTGCTAGTTTTGTTTTTTTATCAATAGAGAGTGTCACCCTTACTTTTTCGCTACCATTGAGTTTTATCTGGCTTACTTCTCCCACTTTTACCCCGTTCACATATACCGGGTTGGCTATTTGCAGGGCATGAATATCGTCGTAGTAGGCGTAATAATCATAATCTTGGTAAACCAGGTAGGCATATTTATATACAAGGAAACCAGATAGGGCTATCAGTACAATAGCAATAGTAAGCCATCCGCGTTTTTTTGTTTTTGCCTGCATCTGTATGTAAAAGTAATGGATATTATCTGAACTGATGACCGGTTACTTCTTGAAATAAGGCATATCGCCAAGCCGCTCACCACCTTTAATCCCGAAGTCGAGCGTACGAATAGGGAACGGTATGGTGATGCTGTTTTCGTCAAATGCTTTCTTAATGGCCATAATTGCTTCGCTGCGGCCTTGCAACCATACAGGCTGCTCAGGGTCTTTTATCCATATCCTTACTTCAAAGTTGATAGAACTATCGCCGAATTCATCGTAGAAAAAAGTGATTTCATCATCGGTCCGAACGCTAACATTTTGCACGGCATCCAATACTATTTGCTTCACTTTGCCCAGGTCGTCACCATAAGAAACGCCTACAATCAAATCCATGCGGCGCTTACCCAACATTGAGTAGTTTTCAATAGGGTTTTGTATAATTTGCTTGTTGGGTATTATTACATACTGCCCCTGGAAAGTGAGCACCTCTGTATCGCGTAGTGTAATGTTGATGACTTTGCCCATATAGTCTTGCAGCTTCACTATATCTCCTATCCTTATGGGCCTGCGGAATGTGATGAAAATACCTGAGATGAAATTGGCAGCGATATCCTGGAATGCGAAAGCAAGTGCCAGGCCTAAAATGCCAGCCCCGGCCAACATAGATGCTACGGCTTTCTCCAGCTTCAGTATGCTCAGGGTAACGAAGATGGTGATACATATAAACAGGATGTAAATAAATGAAGCAAAGAGATTATTTATTGTAACCTGGTTGGATATTCTGTTAACTAACTTTTTTGCAAAGCGCTTAAGTATTCGCGACAAAAACATGCCGAGCACAAACACNNAATGCAGCCAAAATCATATTTGGGAGCATTCGTATAAACTCTACAACCCAGACGCTGAGTTTGTCTTCAAGTATCTCATATGCTTTATGCAATTCCATTCACTCTAAAATAGTGTAAAAATTATATTCATGGCGTATTAGAGCCTATAGATTATCTTGAAAACAATAATGCCCGGCAGGCCGGGCATTATTGTTGTATTAATGAAAAACGTTTTTATCGAATAAGGGGCTTATCCCATGCCAGTGAGAGCGGCATGATTATTACTGAAAGATTATACCCCATTTGCCCTGAATAACTTCTGCTGATGATACCTGTGGCGCTACTTAATTCGGGAGATTTGTAATCTATCAGGCTATAGTTGCCCATATACGCTGTACCTCTGAGTTTGATAGCTACTCCTAATACAAAACCTATTTCTGCTTTCACAAAAGGAATGGCTTGTATAATAGCTTCGCTGCCTGTTCCGTCGTCAATAGTAATATATGAAGTGGCTATACCGGCACCAGCTGACAATAATGTCCTGTGGTCTTTACTTAATGATGCATCACCTCCATATTTGTAGTTGAAGCTCACAGGGCCTGAAATACTCATAAAAGGCATGCTCTCTTTTATTGTCAGGTCTTTATATGTGAGAGGGATAGTTACCGTGTCGTGGGTCAGTTCTCCCATTAATACATTTGCTTCAATGTCAAGACAGAACATGCTTTTGTCACTTGGCATAGCCAAGGGTACTGACACACCCAAATACCCTGATAATGACTTTGTAAGCCTTGCCATGGTTGTAAATGTCGTATCAATTTCTTTAGCGCCTACCTTGTTCTTAAAATCGTCCTGGTTGAGATAGATAGAATCACGAACCCTCATAGTGAGCGGATTACTCATAAAGTGCCAGCCATATACTCCAAGGTAGATACGTTTGTGCAGCTGCATATCAAACTTTTTTTCCTTGGTTTCGTTGTTGCGATACCTGTTAAGGCCTGAAATGAACTGAGCCTCTCCGGGGAGGTAAGACAATAAAAATACGGCCAATAAACACCAGGCAGCTTTATTTCTCATTGTGAGTATATTGATTTGAAGCTAAAATAATGTAAAAAGCCGTTTAAACAAATAGTTGGTGGCTTATGTTTGGCTTTTACCATGGCAAAAGTAGCGTCTGACATTTCCGGGCAGTGCTCTTACCTGTTTTTACGGCTATGTTTATAGCTTTTATGTCCTGTACTTATGGGTGGTTTGTGGCAACTTCCAAATATCATGGCAGCCACTATCAACAGTGCAATTGCAGGCAGGAATCTTTTCATATCACGGACTTTTTGGTTCATAAAGTTAAAGAATATTTACATTTTCATATTCTGCAGAACTTATTATCAAGACAGGTGTTATACATGTATAAAATCTGATATTATGAGATCTATATTGTATTTGATTGCGGTAATCCTGGTTATAGGATGGTTATTAGGCTTCTTTTTTTACAGCGCAGGCCAGATTATTCATGTACTACTTGTGATTGCTGTAATATCACTCATTTTGGGGCTCATCAGGCGAGCGTGATTTTTTCAGCACCCAGTTGACGGGAGTTGGCTTCTGTCAACTGTTTATATTTTGGCTCCCAGTNNTCAGTATACTGAGGGTAAGCGATATGCCGAATATGACAAATACCGCGTTGTGGTTTACAGGAAGCAATTTCTGTAGAAACCTGAGTTTGCCCGGCAGATACTGATAATACCGAAGCACCAACATGTGAATCATGTAGAAGCCGAAACTGATTTCGCCCAGGAATACCAGTGTGGAGTTTGATAGCATATCTGAAATGAAACCTTTAGCATATGCAAATGTGTATATCAGCATTACCATTGGCGGCCAGTAATAACAGGAATACCTGAACCCCTGTGGTACCATATTGTGATAGTAGATAAATACAGACAGGAACAATATTGAGCCTATTTCGGCCAGGTTCGCAATTTTGCGGTTGTTCAGTATTTCAATATCCTTTCGTTTGCGGTAGAAACGATAGAGTAGCTTGCCTATCATAAAGTCGCCGATACGCAGTAAGGGGTTTATGTAGAAGTATTTTTCATGATAGGTTTCCTTTACCAGCAATAGCGATAAGGGTATCAGCAGGATGAGCACCGGCAGAAATTTCAGGTATTTCCGACGCAACATAAGGAATACCAGGAATGGGAACATAACGTAGAAAAACCACTCGTCAGATATACTCCAAGATACAGAGTTGAAATAGAAGTAGATATCACTGGAAGGTACAAAGCTTTGTATGAGAAATATATTCAGAACAAATCGGTTAATCCATTCGGTGGAATCTCCTTTGAACGATAGGGGAATGGCTATGAGTAATGTAAGCAGGTGCAAGGGGTATATCCTGGCGAAGCGTGCCAGCCAGAACTGGCTGAACTTAATCTGCCCGGCCAATATCTTATCGTGATAGCTATAGCCCAATACAAAGCCACTGAGTATAAAGAAGAAGCTTACGCCAATATAACCTTCGTAAAATATGTCATCGTATAACTGCCTGTAGAATGGTGAGTCGTCTTGCAAGAACCAGAGATGGCTGAGGAATACCATCAGGGCGAAAACGAAACGTAAGGAGGTTAGTGGCTTTATCATCATCAATTGATATGCCGCAAATTAAAAACGGATTAAGCGTATAGGGTAGTGGTATATGTATTAATAACATTCGTATTAACAATTAACCGGCCTGTATAAGAAACAATGGGCGGCCAAAGCCGCCCATTGTAGTATTCTTTACTTATTAGCTCAGTCCCTCAATCTCGCCGTTTACCAGCTTGATATGGTTGGCCTGTGGGTCTTTCGGTAGCCCGGGCATACGCATGATATCACCCGCTACTGCCACAATGAAACCCGCACCGGCATTGATAACCACATCACGTATGGTGATGTTGAAGCCCTCCGGCGCGCATACCTTCNNCTTGGGGTCGTCGCTGAAGGAGTATTGCGTTTTAGCGATACACACAGGCAGGGTGCCCCAGCCCGCTTCTTCAAACGATTTCAGCTTGGTAAGCGTACCCGCACCAAATGTCACACCCTTGGCCCTGTATATCTTAGTAGCTATCTTCTCAATCTTTGTACGCAAGCTGTCTTCATCATCGTAAGTGAAGTTGATGTCAATAGATGGTTTGTTTTCTACAACTTCTACCACTTTCTCAGCAAGTGCCGCCGCACCTTTACCACCTTCGGCAAAACCGCTGTTGATAGCGAAAGCCACACCATGGCTGCCGCACCATTCTTCCAGGTGGCTTACCTCTTCCTCTGTATCAAAATGGAACTTGTTGAAAGACACTATGACGCTCTGGCCGAAGTTCTTCATATTCTCGATATGCCTTTGCAGGTTGGGCAGACCGGCTTTCATCGCCTCCAGGTTAGGCTTTTTGATGTCATCGGCATGTACACCCCCGTGCAACTTGAGCGCTG
>DINJ01000077.1:11191-11426 GCA_002423665.1 Bacteroidetes bacterium UBA5543
GCGGGTATAACCCAGCACTATACGCTCTATACGCGCCTGCAGGTCTTCTACACTGGTAGCCAGGCAGAACAGTGCCATAATCTCAGAAGCGGGTGTGATGTCAAAACCCATCTCCTGCGGTATGCCGTTGGCACTGCCACCCAGGCCGCTGACCATATAACGCAACGAGCGGTCGTTAACGTCCAGTACGCGGCGCCATACTATACGGTCCAGCGCTTTTTCAGTATTGCGGTTT
>DINJ01000077.1:11680-11805 GCA_002423665.1 Bacteroidetes bacterium UBA5543
AGTTGTGAGTCGTAAGTCATGAGTTTTTGTCTTGCAGGTGTTCAGGGTAAAAGAGCCCCGGAACCTGGGTTGAAAAATGCGTTGTTTTGTGCTGAAATGTCCGTTTTGTTCCCAAAGTGTTGCCA
>DINJ01000151.1 GCA_002423665.1 Bacteroidetes bacterium UBA5543
TTGAGCGACAGTGCATAGATAATCACAAATATGATACCTACTATGGTTGCAAAAAGGACGTTTACAAATACGCTGATGAACTTTTCTGTATCTGTACGCACTTTTTGCAGTACTGATAATGTTTCACCACTGCGCTGATCTTCAAACTCGCTGAAAGGCAACCTGAGTGCATGTCGAAGCCCATCGGTATATATCCTGGCACCAAATTTCTGTATGATGACATTGACTGTATAGTCCTGGAAGGCCTTGGCGATACGTGATACCATAGCCGTGCCTACCAGCATAAGAAGGCCCACAGTTATCCCTTTCAGGAATTCATCTTGTGTCCACTTATCCGGCTGCTTGGCAAACGGGTCAATAATATACCGACCGAAAATATAAGGGTCAAGTAATGAAAACACCTGGTTGATGGCTGCCAAAAGCAACGCCAATACTACCAGCCCCTTATAGCGACTTAAATATTCAATTAACAGTTTCATACGCAGAGCAAGAATGCAGACAAAGGTAATAGCTTCTATAATGTCATGCCATATAGTGGTGTAAATGATTTCTATATACTAAGCCCCGCCTTACGGGGCGGGGCTTAACCATAATTAGTATGGTAAACGAATTACCTTATCACATTAAATTGCTTGTTCACTATGCCTGTTTCGGTGGCAATACGTAATATATAATTACCTGCTGGCAGGTTGTTGATATCCAGCCTGTGTTCCTGTTTGTTGTTTACATCGCTGATAGTACTTACTTCCGCACCCAAGCTATTGATTATCATGAATTGTTTAACCGCCATATCGCCCGTACGTATTGTTATATAGTTGCTGGCGGGGTTAGGGAATATAGCAATTGAACTTTCTTCCACTGTATTAGTAACTGTAAGCGGCCAACCCAGCTGTACTGTATCTGTGCCACATTGATTGAATAACACCAGGCGTACATACAACTCGCCCTCTATACTCTTTACAGGGTTAGCCACAGTGCTGGTAGAGCCATCGCTGAACATCCACATATAACCTGTTACATTTGAAGTGCCGCTCGCATAAAACTGGTATGAGTTACCATTTTTCACAAAAGAAATGCCATTTGCAGCAGGCAGCGGATCTATATGCACTAGTATCTGGTCAGTTCCCTGGCAATTAGGACCCGCATCTACGTTTACCCAATACGTACCGCTATTCTTTATTTCAATTATTCGGCTTGTATCTCCGGTATTCCACAAATACCGCGCCCCGGGATACCCTGCATCGAGTGTCGCCCATACATTTTTCACCTCACAGTAACTTGTGTCATTGCCCAGGTTGACAGATATAGGCCCTGATGTTACCGGAGAGATAACAGATGTAGTAGCGCAACCTATATTTTCCACCACTACAGTATAATTGCCGGGCTGGTTGACAGCGTATACATTACCGGTAGCACCAGGAATATTATTACCGTCGAGTTGCCATTGATATGAAACACCTTGCGCATTACCGGCATCCAGTGTCAATCCATTGCCCGTACAATATGCAAGCGGGCCGTTTGCACTAATAATCGCATTAGGAGGAGCGATAGTAACCAATGACAAGGGTACAGATTCAATTATTTTGCCTGCAAATGTGATAGCAACGCTGTAGTCTCCGGCCTGTGAAGCCGTAATTGATTTGGCTGACGCACCTTCAGCGCCCGGAATAGCAGTACCGTTATAATACCATTTGTAGTAATCACCATCCTGGGGCTCAGCATTCAGTTGAACTGTGCTACCTATACATATAATAGTCTTCCCCTGAGAGCGAACAAAAGCTGATTTTATACTTCCGTCTTCAAGCCCGGTAAACTGGCCATAGCGGTTCATTGCAGGCGCATCAATCTCTTTACTGCCTGTATTTACCGTACTAAGACTGCCACTATATACCATCCACTGATAACCTGTAACTTTTTGTGCCAGTTTCAGGTTGATATCACTGGCTATATCACCCAACCAAATATCCATGTAATCCAGTTCAATTTCAAAGTCGAAGGTATTACCTCCGGTAGTTGGCCTGATATCGGTATAGAAATACATGCTGCCAAAGGGACTGGCGGCGGCGGCAATGCCCGGAGCCTTCTCACCGCTGTATTGACGTACTTCCAGCGGAGCTGTTAAACCTGCGTTTCCCCACTTAATAGCCGCTACTTTTTGTTCGCCAAAGGTATATACCTGTATATCACCGGGAGAAACTGAATCAGGTGTTGCTTTGGCTAAAGGAGGTATTGTTTCAGGTGTAAACTCGAAAGCGCCAATATCAGGAACTCCATCTGCCCGCAATGTTACTCGTGCATTACCATTATGGTCTTTGTTATTGGCCGTGTTATGCAATGCCCTGCCATTTAAGGACCATGCCGCCGGGTTATTCACGTCAGGCCTTACATCTGTAATACTCATAAAGCCAGGTTCGTAACTAATCGAATGTTTATCATAATTATAAGCGTTGACCCAGGCAGTAAGTGTGGCATAAGTATTTGCAGGTGTGCCTACTTGCACAGCTTTACCATTACCCGTATGAATATTGTTGAAATCCCAATTGTTGTTGTATGATGTGTTCGGATTATAAACGTACATAGTGTAGCCATCTCCTGTTACATTGGAAAAAACGTTATTCACTATATTATTGTTTCTATAAGATGTAGTGCTGTAATAGAACCGTGCGGCAAGTGCTGATGTTGAAGAAGTATTTACACTGACACTATTATGTGCAAAATTCTGATAGCTACTATAAGAATTGTAAATGCCGTAGGCAGTAGATGAACCACAATCTATACCAATAGCGTTATTGAGTATAATACCCGGTGTAGCTGAAGATGCGTCGCTATAAAGGGTATAGATACCACTCTTTTGTCCATTACCTGTTATTACAATATCATTGTTGATAATTTCCAGCGCACCATCATTATAATAGCCGTATATGCCGTAGTGAGTAGTGGGGGAGCTGATAGCACGGATTGTGTTATTCCTGTATTTTGTATTATTTGTATAGTAGAAATAGTTGGAGTACACATAAGCATCAGTAATAGTATTGCCTTCAAAAATGTGATTTTGAGTAAGGCTTGTTGTACCAACACCTGTATAATAAATACCATAATACCCCCTGTTTATCCTGTTGTTGATAAATACATTATTCGTGCCCAGCATATCGTCGGCATAAATACCTGCTGTGCTGGAACCAGTAGCACCGGGAGAACAGTTGATTGTACAATTAATCACACTATCAGATGACGGCGTACCGGCAAATACGATTACACGGCCGTCATTTGTACCACCGTTTGACTGTATTGTAACATTGCGTAGTGTAACAAATGAGGCATCATTGAAGAGGAACACATGCCCTGTGGCTGAAGGTGATGCAGCTATTACAACATTTGCCGGATTGCCATTCTGAGACTGGAATGTAATAGTATTCACTGCGCTGCTACCTACTATATCATCAAGTTGTACCTGGCCGGTATAGGTACCATTAAGTATGTTCATTGTAACGGGACCACATACCCCATACTGGTTAAGCGCATCCGCAGCCGATATTACAGTAGGGAAATCGCCACCTGTACCAACAGTATAAACTCCATTCAACCCTGCCCTAACAGCGTTATTCAATGTATCGTCTGCATTAACAGTATCAGCTTTACCATTGGGTAATGAAGACCAAGCCTTTACAGTACGTACTGTTGCACCAAAAGGCACAGAAGTTGCCAGTGTAACCGTAGTTTTACCTCCGGTAGCCAATGAACCCGTCCAGCTAAAAGGTGGTTGAGCAATATTATCCAACTCCCAATCTATTTTTGCAGAAGTAAGAGTGTTCAACCCACTATTAGTAAGTTCAACCTGTACAGGGTGGTTACCCGTACAGAAATTAACAGGTGAAATCAATGATGTGATTCCCGCATTATCCGGAGCCAATGGAATAAGGTCGAATCCGAAAGTATACATAGTGGTGCTGGCGCCCGATGGTGTTGTACTTGGGAATGGAGCATAGGCCCTTCTGTTGCCGGGAGAAGCTGTTTGATTTCTTAAAGCAATACTGGCTGTAGAACTTGTCTTCCACACGTCGATAATCAGCGGCCTGCTCGGATCATAGGGTATTGGTGTTTGCAGGGTAATTTGCCACCATTGGCTGGAAACCCTTGTGAAAGTATATGAAGACTGGGATAATGCCAGTGAAAGACCCGGAACCCATGACGCTGTTGAAAGGCCGGTAATATTAGCCTGGCCAATACTCACATTAAGATCAGTAAGTGTAGCCGTACCTGACGATGTAGGTACAAAGTAAATTTTGCTGATGGCCATTCCCGTAGGTACAGGGCCAAACTGTCCCGGCAAATACAAAAACTGGCACCTGTAACTGTTCCATGTGGTACCATTGCCAAAGGGAATAACATTGCTTCCTGCTGTGAGGGAGCCTACGGAATATTGTGGCGTTTGTGCCTGAACTAAGCCTGCGCTTAACAGTAATACCGCCAGCCACAATACTTTAATTCTGATTTGTTTCAGATTAACTGAAGTAGATTGTGATTTCATACGTGTTCGTTTTCGTTTACCTTAGAATGTTTTGAAACAAGCAGNNAAGTTTTAATTTAACTTATTTTTAACCACAGTGTACCCAACGAAAAACGGGGTGGATATGTCCACCCCGTCGTCGTATAATGAAAACACTTTTTATTTACCTCAGTATGTCAAACTTACGAATGACTATACCCTTTTCGGTTGCAGTACGAATCATGTAGTGGCCATTAGCCAACATACTAACATCGATACGGTGATTATCCGAACCATTGGTATTGGCACTATAAACAACACCACCTACACTATTTAATACCTCTACATAACGCATTGCTACGCCTTGTGTATGTATATTAACTGTATTTGTAGCGGGGTTAGGATATACACTGACAGCATTTTCTTCACCCACCTGCTGCACACCCAAAGGCCAGCCTAACTGAACTGTATCGGTACCGCACTTGTTGAACAACACTAACCTTACGTATACTTCACCGTTGATTTGTTTTGTAGGTGTCTGCTGTGTGCTGGTAGAGCCATCACTGAACAACCACAAGAAGCCTGTCACTCCAATCGGTCCACTAGGATAGAATTGGTAAGAGTTGCCATTTTGTACAAATGAAATACCATTTGCTGAGGGTAACTCATCAATTGTAACGTTAATAGTATCAACACCTATACAGTTAGGGCCACCATTAACCTCTACCCAATAATCACCACCTTGTTTCACTTCTATGATACGGCTTNNCCCGGGGTATCCTGCATCCAAAGTTGCCCAAACATTTGGCACCTCGCAATAGCTTGTGTCATTGCCCAGGTCAACAACAATCGGACCACTCTTAACCGTACTGATAGTAGATGAACTGGAACAGCCAATATTTGTAACAATTACATTATAGCTACCGGGCTGATTAACAGGATATGTGTTGTTAGTTGCTCCGGGTATGTCTGTACCGTTTAATTGCCATTGATATTTCAGGCCCAGACCGACACCTGCATCCAAAGTCAGACCATTACCAACGCAATATGTAAGCGGCCCGTTTGCATTGATATATGCATTTGGCGCAGCAATTGTCGTAATTGTAACCGGTACCGACTCAATAGTCTTTCCACTATATGTAATTGCTACGCTATAATCTCCCGCCTGGGTTGCAACGTAAGTTTTGGCATTTATACCTTCAACTCCCGGAATAGCAACACCATTGCGATACCACTTATAATAATCGCCATTTTGTGGCTCAGCATTAAGTTGTACGCTATTGCCAAAGCAAATTATTATGCTGCCTTGCGGGCGAACAAAAGCTGATGGTATACTACCATCTTCCAGACCTGTAAATGCACCGAAACGGTTCAGCAAATTTGCATCTATATTATTAGTAACCGCATTAGAAGTACTTAACGTTCCGCTATATACCATCCATGGATATGAAGTTACTTTATGAGCCAATCGCAGGTTGTTTTCATTTGCTATATCTCCCAACCATATATCCATATAGTCGATATTGAGATCAAAATCAAAAGTAGTGTTATTGCCTAAGGGCTTAACGTCTGTATAAAAATACATACTACCAAATGGGCTGGCTGCAGCAGCTATCCCCGGTGCTTTCTCACCACTGTACTGTCTTACTTCAACAGCTACCACAGGTGCTTTATTGCCCCATGTAATACGTCCTACTTCGTTGCCGCCAAATGTAAACAACTGTGTGTCACCGGGATCGGCCGTGGCAGGAACAGCTGTTGCTACCGGAGGAACAGATTCAGGATCGAACTCGAAGGCACCGATATCAGGTACACCGTCGGGACGTTGAGTGACCCTGTTATTACCGTTAATATCCACTGTATTACCTGACAGGTGTACACCATGTCCGTTTAACGACCAGCAACCGGGATTAGTCGGATTTGGACTTCCATCAGAATTCAACTGAGGATCATAGGTAAGTGATTGCTTATCCTGACCTGACGCATTTCTGAATGCCTGGAACGTGCTGTATGCACCATTATAATAATACGCATTGTTAGTTGCAGTTGCATACCAGTTATTATAATTTACCTGGTTGTTGTTTCCGTAGTTGTAGATATACGTTGCATAACCCGCACCTGATGTGTTTACAGACAGGTTATTGAATATCTCATTGTTGCTATAAGTGCTGGAAGACATGTATATATAATAGTTGTAACAAGTATTATACGTACCTGTAACATACACCGTATTATTATACAACTTCATATTGGTAGGGTATGGTACATACATTGCACCATAGTTATTCACCCCGGTCATTTTCACAACGTTGTTGGCAACAAATGCTTTATCTGTAGAGGTATTGTTACCCCTTACATAATACAGCATCATTCCGTATCCATATTCAGCTGTCACCCTGTTGCCGGTAATTTCCGGCGATTGGTACGGGTTATAGATATACACATTGTAGTATGAAGAACTGTTACCGGTAATTGTATTATTCCTGAATTTCAGTGCATTGGTATATGATATATACGTGCAATAGAAATTACTTTGTTGCATGTTATTATTTTCTACAATCATTCCGGGAGTATAGCTACCTGAATTACCAGCCCAATAAAAGCAATAGTAACCGCCACTGAAAGTATTGTTTGCAAAGATGATATTGCTGTTTGTACCAGAGAGTCCTGTGGCATACATTGCTGCGGCGGCAGAAGTATTATTGATAGGCTGAAGAATATCGCAACCTACTATACTATCATTAGCTACGTCTCCTGTCAAAGACAATACATATGCAGCAACAGACGAAGTAATAGTCAGATTTTTCAACCTGACATGTTTGGCATTTTGCAATGCAAAAGTTGCCCCTCCACTGGTAATGATTGTAGATGATTTATTGCCGGTTTCAGACTGGAATGTTATTGTGTTTGTTGTGCTGGAACCAACGATATTGCCTAAAGCAATATTACCCTGATTATATGTACCGGGGCGAATATTGAAAATAACAGGGCCGCATACTCCGAATTGGTTTACCGCATTTGCAGCTGTAAGCACATCCGGGAAATCAGGAGTAGTGCCACCTACTGTATATATACCTGCCAAACTCGCACCTTTTGTCACTTTCAATGTATCATCAAGATTTGCCGTATCGGCTACACCGTTTGGCATAGACGTATAAACTACAATGTTCTTTGGTACAGAACCGAAAGTAACGTTACCCAATGTTACTACCAGGCTGTTGCCCAAACCACTTGTTATTGTATTAATAGGCGTTGTAACGTTAATAGGGGTACCAGGTGTACCATCTANNACCAATATACCTGTACTCCATTAATTGTGTTAGTACCGTTGTTGGCGATACGTGCTTTTACAGCATATGTACCTGCACAAAAACCATCGACAGGTTCTGTAATGGCTGCTGCGCTTGCATTGTTAGGACCTGCAGGACCCCAGCTAAAAATAACATTAGGCCTGTTAGAACTAGAAGTACCGTTGGTAGTGCTGCCGCAAAGGTTACCTGCGCAATCCTGCTGCCTGTAGGTACTGGCAGTAAATCCTGCGTTAGAGTAACGAACTGAAGCATTACGAGTATAACCACGACAACCGCTACCTATACCGTGACAAGTTTGAATCAATATGTTATCACTACCATTCCAGAAATATGGTGTACCTAATGTGTAGGTGTTAACACCGGCTGCCGGAGCAAAACCCGTACCTCCCGGTCCATATACCAGGGTGGTGGGAGTAGGTTGATACGCGGTAGTTAACGAGTTAACAGTTGTACCTCCCATATACATCGTCCAACCTTGCGGGTTGCTATTATTAGTTGCTGTTACATCCCACTTTATAGCATAGATAAAGCCCGGCCCCATACCTGCGGCTAAAAGCTCAGAAGCACGATATAAAAATTGTTGCTTATCCCCCTCATAAAAGTCATTATAAGGAGTAGGGTTACCGGTTGAACTGTTGGTGGATGTCCCTGTTCCGATTGTAAAGTTGGTTTGTGCATTAAGCAAGTTGCCAACATTGACTCCTGTCAAAAAAAGTGCAATAAGCACTACTCTACTGACAAAATCGAAATTGCGCCACGAAGGCATTTTTCCCGAAATGGTAAAATTGATTTTTTTCATAATAGATTGTTTCGTTTACCGTACCAGCAACTGGATAATATGGCTATTAAGGGCTGCGTGTATCGTAAATTCAAAGTTAAGATATGTATAAATAATGCACAAAAATTATTTGACTATACCCTGACAGTAATTTTTAAATACAAAAAAGGGGTGGACATATGTCCACCCCCTCTGTTATTGTTATTATTGAAGCTACTTC
>DINJ01000037.1 GCA_002423665.1 Bacteroidetes bacterium UBA5543
GCGCCACCGTCCATTTCCACAGCGGGCTTCACGTAGTTTTCCAGCAGTTCTTTGATGCGTTTTACCACATCAGTATCATCTTCGTTGATGCTGTTGCTTTCTACTTTCTTCACTACCTGGTCTTCGTTCAATACCACTTTGCCTTCTTCCAGGTATTGCTTCAGAAACTCACGTACGGATGGAATTACTTCTTCCCACTGTGTTTCTGCGGTCTTGGTCAGTGTAACAAAATTGCTGGCTATGAATACACCCCTTATAAAAGGGAATGCAAATAATTCTTTGGCTAATGGTGAGGGTGCTGCGCTGGCCTCATCAGGAAAGTCAATGCTCTTGCCGGGGTACAATAGTTTGTTGGCTACAAACTTCATTGTCTCCGGATTGGGAGTCATTTCGGTATATATGCTCACGATGGTGTTTCCTGTTTTCAACATTTTACTATCCGTTTTGTTAGCAAAAATAGACAATTAACCGCCCACCACCAATCAAAAGCCAATATACGGCTATAATACAAACGCATTATTCAGGGATAAAAATTTATATGTTATGAAAAATTCAATATTGATTTTTGGCTTAGCTATTATTTGTGTTGGGGGCTCCTGCTCATCGACAAGGGACACGAAAAAAGCCGACCCCCGGGCGCAGCAGTATATACCGGAAAGGCATAAAAACCAGGATGAGGACGCCAACGCACCGGGGCATCAGAAAGATGAAGTGCGGGAAGAGCACATGAAATAATCTCTTTAACATAGTTTTTAAAACTATCATGGCTTAACCGTGTTGTATTGGGTGTAACGTTCTTTTTCAAAAAGAATGATTGTTAACTAAAACTGATAAGTTATGAAAGCGAAAATAGTAATGCTGGCACTGGGATTAGGATTTGTACTGACGGGTGCACAAGCGCAGAAGAGCCAATTTGATATTAACTACCCTGTATGTAAAGCAGGTGGTGATTATGTAATATGCGATAAAGATGACGCTATGCGCAGCGCGCAGAGGTTATCATCGGGTAAGGCTGTGCCCGCAAAAGGATATACAGAGCCTGACTGTAAAACAACGGTGGTATATGTAAACAAAAGCAACCAGGGCAATGAAGCATTGACCGTGAAATATGAAATGCCTAACGACGAACACACAACGCTGGAACCTGAATGCACCGCTGCACTTGCTTATCCTACCAGCACTACGCAGTATGGTAACAACCCCAAAGTATGTGACAATACGGTAGTATGCCTGAAGCATCAGAAAAATGATATTCGCCCCATAGCTGTAATAAGCGCGAAAGACAACCCGCGTTTCACAGCCAGCTACGATATGCCGGGTGATGTATACGAAGGAGAAGAAGTATTATCGAATGACGGTGTGGCAAAAAATAAAGAAAGGAATAAAAACTACCTGGATTTTGGCCCTACTAAGGTGCCTAATGACGGTGGACTGGCTACAAGGTACTAACAAGTACCCTGTAGATCATGCAGAAGGCGTGCGGTATTTGCCGCACGCTTTTTTGCGCTATGTATGCCCATGGCTACCCAACTTANNCCACTATTAATAAATTGTTTTTATGCAACCACTTAAGCAGTATATGCAGATGCTGAAGAAAACCGTACAGGAGTTTTCGGATGATAATGTTACGAAACTGAGTGCATCGCTGGCATATTATACAGCCTTCTCGCTGGGACCATTGTTGCTGGTGGTAATATCTGTTACGGGCTTTTTCTTTGAAACAAATGCAGTGATGTGGCGGGTGTACTGGCAACTGGAAGACCTGGTGGGACAAACGAGCGCCGACCAGTTATTTAATATCATACAACAGCTGCGCGACCAAAACGCCGGCACGTTCAGCATAATAGGCACAGGTGTATTGATATTTGGCGCGACCACGGTTTTTGCTGATATACAGGACTCGATAAACTATATATGGTCGGTAAAGGCGAAGCCCGAACGCGGTTGGCTGAAGTATTTGAAAAACAGGTTGCTGTCTTTTTCATTGGTATTGGGGCTTGCCTTTCTGCTGATTGTATCCCTGTTTATCAGTTCGCTTACCGACCTGTTGTCCAAAAATCTGTTCCGCTCTTTGCAGGATGAGTTGGTGATTGTATTGCAGGTATTCAACTTCCTGCTGACGTTTTGTGTCATCACTATTTTATTTGCTGCCATATACAAGCTACTACCCGATGTGATAATAAGATGGAAGCATGCCCTGCGTGGCGCGCTGTTTACAGGGTTGTTGTTTATGCTGGGCAAGTACCTGATAGGCCTGTACATCGCTTCGTCGGAAATGGATAATACTTATGGTGCGGCGGCGTCTATTATCATCATTTTATCATGGGTGTATTACACGGCTATTATTTTATACTTCGGGGCAGAATTTACCAAAGTGTATGCACTGCATAGCGGAGATGGTGTGCGCCCCAAACCCAATGCGGTGTTCATCAGTAAAAAAGAATCAAAACAAATACCTTAAGAGAAATGCTACTTAGCCATCAACGCTTTAACTGATGAGATAGAAACAAACCTGAACAGGAAGATGAACAGCAGTCCGCTTGCTGCATATATGCACATGGCATATAGCCAATATATTTCGAGCCGGGTGCATAAATATCCCGAAGCTCCCAGCATGAGTACATACCCAAGATGCGCCGCTAACAGCCTGATGCTTTTATCCAGTTGCAACTTTTTGCCGGAGAAAAATATATACAGCAATGCCAGTGTGGTTTGTGTAATAAATGCCACTTTAGCCGCCCCCCGCGCCTGCTGTTCGGGTATCAGCCAGAGGTNNTTGATGGCGACGCCCACAACCGCTACTTTGTTCAGCAGTATCAGGTTGCCATTGGCGGTGAGCAGGGTAGAATAGATGTACATGATGCAATAAGCAGGGAAGCAAGCCATCAGCCAGGCGAATACCTGTCCGCTGTATTCGTTCATATCGGTATAGAGCCATTGCATAATATCGGTACCAAAGAATACAGCCGCGCCGGTAGCTATAAAGGCAACGGGCAGCAGGATATTGACGGACAGCCTGACTATGGGCTGGATATCCTGCTTTTGCGACAGCAGCCGCCCGAACATGGGCAACAGCATACCCGAAAACATAATGCCGAACATATTGCCTACGTCCAGCAGGCGGTAACCTGCAGCGTATATGCCTGCAAAGCTTTTACTGTCAGGCCCGCTGATGCGCTCTATCAAAATTGTATCGGCCCGCATATGTACTGCCATCAGGAATACGAGCGTAGCGTAGGGAATGCTTTTCTTAACGATGCCGCCTACCTCCTGTACATTGAACGAGGGGACAAATGAAACAGAAGCTATACGCCGTATAAAATACATGGCAAGGACGATAGCCGCAGCATAGCAGGCTATTTGTGCCAATACAAACCATTCGATTTGAAACGCAGGCATAGATGGCCAGAAGAGCAATACACTGCATACACCAATCATCAGTAGCCTGTCGGTAACTGAAAGCAACGCATCGAGCCTGAACTTGTGGAGGGCTGATATATTGCTGCGCAGGAATAACATGAGTGAGTTTAAAGACTGTATGGCTACTATACCTGCCAATAACAGCATCTCGGTATAAGAGAAGCCGAGCAGCCACCCGGCTATCAACACTATTGCCGCATATACCCCGGCCAACACCAACCTTGCAGACAGCATGGCAGGGAACAAGGTGCGTAACTTACCGGGTGAACCTGATATAATATGTGTATTGTAATATGTTAGTCCGAAATCGAGGATTATATTGAAAATCAGCCCCAGGTTGACCAGCGCCTGGTAGGTACCATAGCCCGCATGGCCCACCCTGTTTTNNAAACACCCAAAGGGGCTTTACCAGCAGGTTGACGGCTATTACAAACAGGAGGTTTTTTACAAAAAATCGGCGCATCCGGCAATGATTGGTTGGCTGTAATGGGTAAAATTATATTTTTGTCGCCATTACTATGCGCATAGGTGTAAATACCCGGCTATTATTGAAAGGAAAGTTGGAAGGAATCGGATGGTTTACCTACCAGACATTGGAAAGAATGGTACACCAGCACCCTGAACATGACTTTTTCTTTTTCTTTGACCGCCCTTACGATGAGTCTTTCGTTTTTTCGAGGAATGTAACACCCGTAGTGATACCCCCGCAGGCCAGGCACCCTATATTGTTTACCCTTTGGTTCGATTGGACAATGCCTTATGTATTGAGGAAGTACAAAATAGATGTGTTCCTGTCGCCGGACGGTTATTGCTCGCTGCGTACACCCGTGCCTACCTGCCTGGTTATCCACGACCTGGCATTTGAGCATTATCCCGAGCATTTTAAATTCAGCCATAAGCACTACTGGAAGTTTTTTCAGCCCCGCTTCGCGCACAAAGCAAAACGAATAGTTACTGTATCTGAGTTTTCTAAACAGGATATAGTAAGCCACTATGGTATAGATGAAGCGAAAATTGATGTAGCATGCAATGGCGCGCACGATGCCTACAGGCCGCTGAACTGGGAAGAGAAAGAGGAAGTAAAAAAGAAATATGCCGACGGCTGCGAATATTTTGTGTTTGCAGGTGCTTTGCACCCACGCAAGAATATCGTGAACCTGCTGAAAGCGTTTGTTGCTTTCAAAAAAATGCAGCGCAGCGATATGAAGCTGGTGATAGTAGGGCGCTTTGGCTGGNNTGAAATGGGTGGGCTATATGAACGTAGATGAACTGAGCCAGGTAACAGGGGCCGCTTACGCTATGGTTTACCCATCGTATTTTGAAGGCTTTGGCATACCCATACTGGAGGCGTTGAAATGCAATGTACCGGCTATTGTCAGCAATACATCGTCGATGCCCGAAGTGGCGGGTGATGCAGGCCTGCTGGTGAACCCCGAAAGCGTGGAAGATATAGCTGCTAAAATGGAGCAGCTATATAAAGATGAGGCTTTGCGAGCTAAGCTTATAGCCGCCGCCCCCGCACAGGTGCAGAAGTTTACCTGGGACAAGGCCGCAGATGTGCTCTGGCAGAATATTTTGAAGTGCCTGAAATAATTTTCAGGGTGTCATTTCAGCGATCGTTAGTCTCAAAAACCCAGCAATAGTTATGGTTATTCTATCCGTTTCCAGTCTTTGTCGAATAAATTTTTCAGTTCGTTCTTGAAAGTATCAGACAGGATTTCTTTTGGTGCGGACTCTTCATTTACTATTACCTCAAAGGCCATTATCTCGTCTTTGTCTTCAAACATCTTATTATTATCGCTGTCTTTTTGTACAGTCAATATCACCTTATTGAGTGATTGTACATATTGCCAACTCTGCAAGTCGTAACCACCAGGCGAAATTTGTCTAAAATTANNATCTGAAATGAAAAGATATAATGGGTCGTCATAGGTTAATTTCTTGTCTCCATCATAATCATCGGCTGTTGCGGTATAAAATATATGATTGCCTGTGTGGTGTGCATGCAGCCTATAGTTGTCACCGGATTTCAGGTGGTGCTCTCTGATTAATATTTTCTTATGAGACAATAGATGATATGCGTTTGTTTTGCCGTTAAAGAAGATGATATTCCAATAGCTGTCATTGGGAATTTCTTTATAAGATGACCTTGATGAGTATTTTTCCGACTAGTCGGCGGTCAGTAGAAACATTAGTATTCCTGAACTGTCAATTTCAATAAAATTACTGATCTGAAGATTTATTCTATTCTTCACATCATTCTGAATTTCGGTTGAACCAGTAGCGTTGTTTGCGGCTACCGTTTCGTTTCGGTGGTTTTGCTGACATGAAACCAGAAATAATGCTACCGATAATGTAAGCAAGTACTTTTTGAAATAAGTACGACTATCCTTCAAAGTTGACATTATTCGCTTCCGTTTTGCAGTTTTTCCATAGCCTGTTGCAATGCTTCAGGGTCTTGCATATTCTCCCAGCCTATTATACTTCCAATGTATAAATAATATGCTATGCATAACAGGGAGAATACCAACCCTATAATAGCACATATACGGCCTGCATTAAGGTTGTTAAGAGAAGATTTGGTGTACATATATGGGTTGGCCTTGTACAGCTTTATGTCTTTTGCGGCCAGTACCAGCGCAATAACAGCCAGTACTGCACCAATACCCCAACAGCAGCATGTAACTATACCGATAATGCCTAAAATAAGGACTGCAGTAGCATTAGGAAGCGCTACTTGTGGCTGGTTAAAATCCTGTTGTGGTTGGGTATAGTCTGTCATATCAGTTGGTGGTTTAGAATTTTGTAAATATAGTTAGCTGCCATTACTACTATTGTAATAATAAACAATATTTTGAGAATATATGCCCCGCGGCTAAACCTTATAGACAGGTGCAGTACCAGGAAAATTAAAGTAGCTAATACAAACAGGGTGGGCGGATATATGTGCCAGGATGCAGACAGGTCGCCATGGAGCAAAGCCCATACTGAGCGTTGCATGCCGCAACCGGGGCAATCAATAAAAAAGAACTTTTTTGAAGGGCAGGTAAGCATATAGTTTTCTGCCCATGTTGTATCAGCCACTGATAAGAACATCAGATAGCGGCTTTGTTTTTTTCGTATTCGGCCATAAGTATAGGACGGGCATCGTGATATACTTCGGCCATTTGTACTACAATCCCGGCAATTTCAGCCTTCCCTTCAGTTGTGCGCGCTTCAGCTATATCCCTGCTCATGGTTTCAACCTGCAGCAGGCATTCATACATATCCTTTACTTTAACTATTCCCGCACTGGACTTTAGCGCGTGGGCCTGCTTGTACATTGCATCATAGTCGATACCCTCATTTGCCAATTGTAGCAGGTTTTCCATACCGCTATCAACCGTACTGAGAAATATTTCTAATAATTCATATTTGTATTTCGGGTCTCCTCCCGATAATTCTTCGAGTAAGCTAAAGTCTACAATGTTGCTACCCATCTAATTAAGCTTTGGTAATAAGTAAAAAATCATCCTCAGATGAACAAAAATATAAAAGATGGCACGGTATTTTCGGTATAAAACTAAATTATTAAATCACCATTAAATAATAATAATATACATGTTTATTCTGCTGATTTAAAATAATTTGTATTTTTTTGTCTAAGGATGACGGTAAATCAAGAATTAAAATACAACAATAACATGTAGTATTTGTTAGCTTTGCGTTGGAATAAGGGAGATTAGAAACAGCGTTATATGATATTTGCGGCTGTATATAAACTACTGTAACAGCAACACATATCAAAAGCCTAAACAGAAAATATGCAATATAAAATACGCATCCTGCCTCGGTGGTTTATATTTCTCCTTGATTTGGCGTGCATACAGCTCAGTATTTTCTTTTCTTTTATCCTGAGGTTCAACTTCAATCTTGAAGAGGTAGCACGTTATAATATTTCCTTTATACTTATCGCATCATTGTTGCTGAATGGTATCCTGTTTTACTTGTTGAAGAGTTATGCAGGAATAATAAGGTACACAAATATTGAGGATACATTCAGGCTGCTGATAGTTAACTCCATAGCAGCGATATTTTACTTCTCTATCAACTTTGTTGTCAATTTCTTTGCCGGCGATATTAACCTGTTCCCTACCTCGGTAGTCGTTATCAACTTCTTCATTACCAACTTCGTATTGATTACCTACAGGTTGTTGGTACGTTATACCTTCAACTACTATAAGGCCACGCAAAGCGAAACTGTAAAAGTGAGGGCAGCGGTATTTGATACCGGAGAGTACGGACTGCAAACAAAAAAGGTTATCAACAACTTCCCCAGCAGTAATATTAACGTTGTAGCGTTTATAGATGATGTATTAAGCAGAAGCGGGAAGCTTATGGAGAATATCCCTATCTATAATACTGATGACAACAGCTTTCAACGCCTGAAGGAAGAAGGTGTTGAGTTGCTGATAATAGCCAACAGGAGTATAAGTAAAGAACAACTGGTGCACCTTGTAGATACGGGCCTGAAATACGGCATGAAAGTACAGCAAGTGCCACCAATACGCGAGTGGCTGAATGGGCAACTGGGTGCGCAACAGCTGAAAGATATTAAGATTGAAGACCTGTTGGAGCGTGAAGTCATTAAGATACACAATGACAAGATTCATTTTGAACTGAAGGGCAAGAGGATATTGGTGACCGGTGCTGCAGGCTCAATAGGCAGCGAACTGGTGAGGCAGTTAATCAACTATAAACCATCGCTGATTATCCTTTGTGATAAGGCTGAAACTCCGATGCATGACCTGCACCTGGAGATAATGGAAAATTACAAGCAGGCAAGTGTGAAAACATACCTGGGCGATATAACAGACAGGGTGAGGATGGAACACCTGTTTGAGATATACAATCCTGAGGTAGTATTCCATGCTGCGGCATATAAGCACGTACCACTGATGGAAGACAACCCATCGATAGCCGTGCTGAATAATGTACAAGGCACCAGGAACCTGGCTGAACTGGCAGTAGCCAATGAAGTGGAGAAATTCGTGATGGTATCTACCGACAAGGCGGTGAACCCTACTAATATAATGGGTGCTACAAAACGCATTGCAGAGATATTTACCCAGAGCTACTATAAAGACCTGGTGAAAACAAATGCTGATGCTGTTGAAAAGCGCAAGATTACCAAATTCGTAACTACGCGTTTTGGTAACGTATTAGGTTCTAACGGGTCGGTAATACCGAGGTTCAAAAAGCAATTGGATAAAGGCGGCCCTATAACGGTTACCCATCCTGAAATCACACGTTTCTTTATGACCATACCCGAAGCTTGTCAATTGGTAATTGAGGCAGGAGTAATGGGACAGGGCAGCGAGATATTTGTATTTGACATGGGCAAGCCGGTGAAGATTGCAGACCTGGCACGCCGTATCATAAAGCTGGCAGGCAAAGAACCTGATGTTGACATCAAAATAGAATATACAGGCCTGCGCCCTGGTGAGAAGTTGTATGAAGAGTTGCTGAACGATTCAGAAAACGTAATGCCGACATACCACGATAAGATAATGATAGCCAAGGTGGCCGAGTATGACTTTGAGGTGGTGCGCGAGAAAGTAGATAAGGTAATAGCCAGCGCCAAACAGCACTATACACTGGAAACAGTTGGCCTGATAAAAGATCTGGTGCCGGAATACATCAGCAACAACTCGGCCTACCAGACAACCAACCAGCCGGATAAACGATTGACACAGGAATAGAAAAAGAGATTGTCATAAAATAGCCGCACTAACGTGTGGCTATTTTTTTTATAGTTAGCGCTATAATACGCAGGTAATTAAATAAGGTAGGGGACGAAATAAAGGATTGGTTGAGCCTTATTTTTTCGGGCATTACCTGCTCTATGTAATATTTTTCAGGGTCAGGCTGTGCTGCCAGCAGGTTGTTCTCGTCAATAAATGTAATGGAGGCTATGTCAGTAATGCCGGGGCGTACATTCAATACTTTGCGTTGCTCAGCAGTATATAAATCGGTATAGCGTTTTACTTCAGGACGAGGGCCTACAATGCTCATATCGCCGCGCAGTACGTTGAACAACTGCGGCAGTTCATCCAGCTTATATTTCCTGAGGAAAGAACCGAAGGGGGTAATGCGTGGGTCGTCACCACCGTAAGTGAGCAGGTCTACTTTGTCGGAATTGGCATGCATGGTGCGGAACTTATAGAGGTAAAACTCTTTACCGTTCTTGCCCACTCGTTTTTGTTTGTAGAATACGTTGCCTGTTGTATCCATTTTGACACGGATAGCACTGTAGATGATAAGCGGACTTAATAATGTCAATCCTGATAAGGAGAACAGGACATCGAGCAGCCTTTTCATGAAACAACCTCAATGTACGCTTTTTCTACCTGTTCCTCAACATAGGCACAATCCGCATCGCTAAGCTGTACATAAATAGGCAATGATATTTCGCAGGCGTAGTTCCTGTAAGTATCGGGGTAATCTTCGAGCTGATAACCACGGTCTTTGTACACAGTAAGCAGGGGCAGGGGCAGGAAATGTACATTGACACTCACGCCCGATTCCATTATATTTTCTATGATATTATCACGCTGCTCTTCGGTAATGTTTTTGATGCGTAACTGGTACAGGTAGTGCGACGAAGCAGTTTCAGCACCATAGCCCGGAGGGATTATCGCCCAGTCTTTATCCTTAAAGAAATTGGTATAGTGGTCGTACACGCGCCTTCTTTGCGGCAGCATAAAGTCTGGGTACTTTTTGAGCTGCGCCAGACCTATCGATGCACACACATCAGTCAGATTGGCCTTGATGCCGTCGGTAACTATATCGTACCGCCAGCTTCCGTTTTTCTTTTTTGCAAAAGCGTCCCTGTCCTGCCCGTTCATGGAATTGAGCTTCATCCATTTGTACACTTCTTCGTTGCTGAATTGCTGCGGCAGGTTCAGGCAGACGATACCACCTTCGGCAGTAGTAACATTCTTCACACTGTGCATAGATATAACGGAAATGTCTGCATACTGCACGGCGGGCTTTCCTTTATATATGGCTCCGATAGAATGCGCGGCATCGGCAATTACTACCGGGCGGCCAAACTTCTTTTGAATATCGTTTGAAGCTTGGAAATTTTTTACCACTTCATCGGCTGCAACCAGCGGGTTGATGACATCATAATCGCATGGCCAGCCGCCAATGTCCACACAAAGGATAGCCTTGGTGCGTGGCGTGATGGCTTGTTTTATTTTTTCGGGGTCTATATTGAAGTCGTCCAGCACGTCTACCATTACAGGAGTAGCGCCTGTATGGATGACACTCAAACCAGTGGCAGCAAAAGTGTAAGCGGGAATAATTACCTCATCGCCGGGGCCTATGCCCAGCCATTTGAAAACCAGTGCAGCCCCTGATGACCAGGAATTGGTGCACACAGTTTTTTCCAACCCAAACATACTGGCTGTAAGTTCTTCCAGTTCACGCACCCTGGGCCCGGTGGTTATCCATCCGGTCCTGAGTGTTTCCGTAACAGCCGCTATCACATCTTCGTCAATATATGGCGGCGCAAAATCTATTTTCCGCATCTTAATTCTTTAGGGCGTATATACGTTCTATTATGTCCACCACCTTTTTGCCTTCGAGGGCATTGGTCGTTATTTCCGACCTGCCCTTGAGTACGTCCACAGCATTCTGTATCACAAAATAATGGTTGGCCTTAGCGCCTGTATATCCCGCTACCTGTTCAACAGGCGAAGATATACTTTCCTTTAATTCATAGTCCTTAATGTGGCAATATTCTATTTTATCCATATACTGGCCACCTATTTTCACCGTTCCTTTCTCTGCTATTACTACCATCGTGCTCTCCATATTTCTGTCCCAAACGGAGGTAGAGTAGCTAAGTGAGCCCAGCCCGCCATGTACAAATCCGAAGCCAACAGAGGCGCTATCTTCAAATTCGATCATTCCCCGGTGATTGTTGTTGGCAAAGCGGGCCGATATATCCTGCACATCCCCAAACAACCAATACAGCAAATCGACATAATGGCTGAACTGGGTAAATAAAGTCCCCCCGTCCAGATGAGCTGTGCCGTGCCAGGTATTGCCTGTGTAATAGCGTTCATCCCTGTTCCAGTAGCAATGAACATCTACCATATAAATGGTACCGAGCCTCTCTCCCAATATCATGTTTTTCAGCCATTGCATAGCCGGGGAGTACCGGTTTTGCATGACGCATAATACATGTTTATTATTGGTTTGTGCGCAAGCGAGTATGTTGTCACACTCAGCTGTGGTCAATGCCATGGGTTTTTCTACAACCACGTGCATACCGGCATTCATGCTATCGACAGCCTGTGCGGCATGCAGCCCGTTAGGTGTAGCTATACATATAATATCACAGGCTATACCTGAGGCAATGAAATCCTGCAACGACGTAAAAAACGGGACGTTGTAACTCGTTGCTTTAGCTTCTACCGATATGTTCTCATCAATAATAGCTACCAGTGCGGCACCGGGGTGCGCTGCCACCATATCGGCATGGCGGGTGCCTATATGCCCCAACCCCAGTATTGCAAAATGTATTGGCCTGCCTGCTGTCATCCTCACTTACTATTTCCGGGCTATCGTGAATGCTATGTACTTGCTGCTATCGGGTAATATCGGTTGCAAGCTGCGGTTTATAAAATACATAAACATATTGACTGCCTTACTTGAAAAAAAGGTTGGTAAAATACCAAATGTTTTGATTTGCACAAGGTTGAACGGGCTGAATAATCCTTTTAGCTGCGGCAAGGACAGGTAATACCAGCCTTTGCCGCCTTTCAGCCTATGGCGCATGTAGCGGTTGAGCATGCCGCCCTGCAGGTTTTCAGCGGAAAAAAAATATCCACCGGGCTTTAATAGCCGATGGATATTATGCATAGCTTGTTCGAGTGCTTCGAAATTGCGGGAAGAGGATCTGCCGCGAGTGGGCTTTACCCCGCCTATTACCGATTTGCCAATGATGATGTCAAACTGCGCTTCCTCCCACTCATCATTTACAATATCCAGTTGCCTGTACTCTATACTGCCTTGTACGCCATATTTTTCGTGCAGTGGCGTGGCAGATGCAGCAACATCAGTTATATCAGTGCAGATAACGTGGAAACCCATCAAGGCCAGCCAGAGGGACAGGCCGCCATTGCGTTCTCCTATTGCCAGGACTCTGCTATCGCGAGGTAGTTCCTCCAATACAGGCAACCAGTGATGCAGCAACTGCGACCAGTTGCGTACATCCCATTCAATTATATCCTGTACGGGAAAATTATTTGTTGCCCTGCCTGCCAATATCGAGTAGTGTTTTTACAATTCGCTGTGCGGTCTTGCCATCCCACATATCGGGGATAGCGCCTTCCTTCCAGTTACCTGTAAAAATACTATTCAATGCGGATTCCAGCTTATCTAAATCGTCACCCACCAGTTCGTTGGTGCCTATCGTGACTGTTTCGGGACGTTCGGTATTGCTGCGCAGCGTGATACAGGGTACACCCATAACGGTTGTTTCCTCCTGTATACCTCCTGAATCGGTAACTACAGCCTTGCAATGGCTAACCAGGTAGATAAAGGAAAGATAGCTCAGGGGCTCGGTTACTAATAGCTTCGGGTGTGAGAAGCCCGTAGCTTCTAATGTTTTTTGTGTACGCGGGTGTACGGGAAAAATGATATGATAGCCCGGATTGTTCTTTACCAGTGCTTCTAAAATGGCATTCAGCTTTGCCGGGTCGTCGGCATTGTGTGGGCGGTGCAGCGTAAGTACCAGGCATTTTGATAAATCAAGTCCATACTGTTGCACCAATTCAGGTTCCGTCAACCGGTGCCTGTTCATATACAGGCTGTCTATCATAATGTTGCCTACATAATAAACATCTGCCGCGCTGACGCCACTGCGCATCAGGTTCTCATTAGCCGTTTCGGTAGGCGTAAAGAAGTAATCGCTGATAGAGTCCGTCACTATACGGTTAATCTCTTCGGGCATCGTCATATCGAACGAACGTATGCCTGCCTCAACATGCGCTACTTTAATATTCAGTTTCTTTGCTACGATGCTGCATGCCAATGTCGAATTCACATCACCAACAACAATTACTATATCACAAGGGTTTTCCAGTAGCTCCTGCTCGAAGCCAACCATGATATTGGCAGTTTGTACAGCCTGTGTACCCGAGCCTGCATTGAGGTTGACATCCGGCAAGGGAATACCCAACTCGTCGAAGAATACACGACTGAGGTTATCATCGTAATGCTGGCCTGTATGCACCAGCCGGTAACCAATATCAGCACCTGCATCACGTACGCGTTCTATCTCTTTTATAAGAGGCGCTACTTTTAAAAAATTAGGGCGTGCTCCTGCTACTATCGTTACCTTCATTATTTTCCTTTGAGCAAAAACTGGTTGAGGTGTNNTACATTGCGGGCTGCCTTTACGCAGTTTGCCTTCATCTTATTCAACTCGTCCGTATCCATGTTGACCACTTCTTTTATTTTGGCAGATATATCTGCATAGTCAGCAGGAGTACATGTCCAGCCTGTATGGTGTTCGTTGATAATCCTTTCGCCTTCGCCACCACCTGAAAATATTATTGGCAATCCCGCAGCCATAGCCTCATATATTTTAGAAGGGATGGCACCATATATAGGCGTTACCAACGGTATCAAAGTTATATCATACTGCATCAATGTTGCAGGTATGGCTTCGCGGGTAACACTTTTATGCAATACTATACCCTGTTGTGGGTTGTTCTTGATAAAATCCTCTATCTCGTTTCGTTCAGACCCTTCTCCGTATATATGCAACTCCGCACCAAGTGATGCGAAATCTATCTTCTTACAAATATCTTTTACCCCTTGTGCTATACCCAACAGGCCAGCATAAACTATGCGCAATTTATCTGATTGCTGCTTCTGCACAGTATCCCTTGTTTGCTCAAAGCGATTGAAGTCAACACCATTACGGAAGAGTATCGTTCTTTTGCTGCCTGACTGCTCCAGCCGCTCCGTTATTTCGGAAGACTGGCCCATGCAGGCGAATGAACGGCGGTAGAGATACCGCNNAACCGTTTATACATATAGCCCTCTGAAATGGCACCCAGCCTGAGTGCGGATAAAGGCCATATATCGGATACGTTCATGATATGCTTTGCGCCTGCGATACGTGCCAGTGCTAAACCTGTAAGCCCGAGTGTAAGCGGCGGAGATTCGGTAATAATATAAGCGGGTTTAAATGCCCTTACCCTTGCCAGGGAGAACATAGCCGTAAAACCGAATGAGAGCATGCTGACTATGCGGGGGAATGACTTTTTGGAATGTGAGGCATACAGGGCATACCTTCTTACATCAATGCCATCTTTTTCATCCTTCATGGTGAACAAACCACGGTAGCCGTCGAACACACGGCCCGTCGGGTAATTGGGCATGGCAGTGATAATAAGAATTTCCCAGCCACGCTTCTGCAACCCGATTACGGTTTCGTATAACCGTGATTGGGGCGCACCCATTTCAGGTGGAAAGTATTTTGTAAGCAGTACTAACTTTTTGTTCAATGCCTGTTCAGTTCCGAGTAAAAATGTTTCAGCTTTCCTGATGCGGGGCGTTCGATATGCTGCACCCTGTTCAGTATTATATCCAGCCCGGGCTCAAGATATAAGCTAATTTTCTGTTTTACCAATTCCTTTTCTTCTGTGGTCAAATCCCGGTCGGAAACAATATCAAATGTAAATTCATTCAGTCCTGTTTGCCTGATAATGAATTCTTTTAATATACCACTGGTCTCCAGTACGCTGCGGGATATATAATAAAATGTAAGCCCCGCCGCCGTTTTGCCAGAGGGCAGGATTATCATGTCGTTTGTACGGCCATGCAAGTGTTGCAAGCTGCGATATATGCCTACTCTTTCATGTTCAATAATTCCTATATCACCTGTTTCGTAACGTATCATCGGCAGGGTTGTATTGTATAGAGATGTAGATAGTATTTTACCATTTAATGTTTCCGTAAAAAGTGTTTCCTCAGTCAGCCTCCAGTTGCCATCGGGCGCATCAAACGCCGTGATGCAGGTTTCGGATAAACCATATTCGCGTATATGCGGAACGCCAAAGCCTTTTTCTAATATATTATGGTCTTCGGGTGTAGCTGTTTCAGATGTGCTGATACATATTTTTACAGACGGGCAAATTTCCTTCAGGGTAGTACCCTTGCTAACAAGATGCCGGGCAAACATGACGAGCGCACTGGTGTATCCATACACATAGTCAAACTTTCCATTGCGAAAGCGGTGAATGAACTGCTCCATCGCCTTGTCTGACAAATCGAAAACGCTGAAGCGTTCGCGGTTCAGCGTTTTGTCTTTCAACAGTTCTTTCCTGTTGGCAAAAAATTCTTTGGGTATGCCATAGAACCTGGCCTGCCTTGACGAGAAAGTTAATCCATACCAACTGTACCTGTCGGCAATTACAGCCCATGTCATGGCATGGGTCATTCTATCTTTGGCATAAAAGAAGGGTATGCCTGTGGAGCCTGATGTATTTCCGGTATGGCAGTTCTTAAGATTTACTCTCTTTGTGATGATACTATTTAAAGGTTGTTGCAAATCTTTCTTTGTGACTATGGGTAAATCCTCCCATTTGTCCGGCAGGTTGTTGCCCACCAGTTTTTTGTACAAAGGGTTGTGTTCATAGTGAAAGCGTACCTGCAGCCATGCCCTTTGCTGTTGCCAATTCAGGAACTCATCGGTACCCATAGCCTGCAATGCCGCTAATTCCTTTTTAGCTTCCGCAAAAGGATAACCTTTAAGCTGTAATATATTCTCAAACAGGTTCAAGACTTTCCTATTGATTGCAGCAGGTTATGCCATTTGTTTTTAATGATGTTCCAGTCGTATTGTGCTACATATTCGCGGGCATTCTTACCAATGGTAGCAGCCATACTGTCGTCGTTCAGTAGTTGTGTTATAGCAGTGTTCATTGCTGCTACATCATCTGCATTTACCAGCAGCCCGTTTTGCTTATCGGTAATTATATAAGGAATACCCCCAACATTGGTAGATACCACAGGTAACTCAAGCGCCATTGCTTCCAACACACTTNNGACAGGTTGTCATAGTTAGTGGTATTGATGAATATGTCTTTTTCCTGCGCCAGCTTTGTCCATTCCTGTTTGCTCAGCTTACCAGTAAATGTTATTTGTTGCATTACTCCCAATTCCGCACTTAATGCTTTGCATTTTTCCATGCTACCATCCACTTCAGGGCCAACCATGGTGAGGTGTATATCAGGGTATTGCTTCTTTAACGCATGAACGAGGTACACAGCCATTTGCGGATTATAGGTTTCGTGAAAAGAGCGCACCCACAAAAGCTGTGGTCGTACCTGCCTACGATGCCTGAAAGAATAATCTTCTAATGCGATACTGTTCTCAATAACTGTTCCTTTATACCCTGCCTGTTCCAAGTAATACAACAGGTATGGTGAAACGGCTATATTTATTGTGCTATTGCCAAAAACCGTTCTGCATTTACCCGGAGAACGCTGAAACCTGGCGGGCAGGTTGCCTCCATGCAGGATAGGTACATATTTTACGCCCAACCACCTGCACAGTTTTGCAGATAGCCATGCGTAATAAAAAGCTGTAGTGCTGTATGTGTCTATTAATACCAGGTCAACCTCTTTCCTGTACTTTAATATGCTAAGCAACATATGCTGCAAGCGGGCTGATTGGTTTAGTTTGTTGCTGGCATAATAAACTGTATGCCCTTCCTGCTCCAGCAAGGACCCTAGCGTGTCGATAGATGTAGGAGTTCTGCCATGCTCTGCCAGCTTATTGCCAATGTATAATATGTGCAGTTGCTTAGCTGCCATTAGTCCTTCTTATATACACGGGTATAGATGCCAGCACATAACACACTATGGTAGTATTTGTACGCATAGCCGAGTGCATCGATGTAAGCAATGCCATGCAAAACAACGCCGCACTGATACCCATCCACAACCTGTAGCGTTGTTTCCTCAACCAATATATAGGGAACAATAGCAACACTACAGCAGCCAGTAGACCCCCAATACCATGCTCGCTCATCAGGCGTGTTACTTCGGTATGTGCTGCGGAGTCGGGCGGGGCACCATAGCTTGTACGCAAATCTTTTGCACCACCGGGCCCTACGCCGAATAGAAAATACTCTTTGAATATATTCCAGTCGGCATTAATCAAAGTCGTTCGGCCGGAGGTGACTTTATTCCATGTTTTTTCCTGCTCGCCGGATATAGTGGCGATTGTTTCACCACTGTAACGCTGTGTCAGCTTGTGGCCTGTCAGTTCATCCACCTTATTAAATACAAATACTCCCAATGCCGCGAAAACAATCATGATAGTTGAATAGCGTATAAATGTTTTCCGGTTGACTATCATGGCGAAGCCGATAGCGACATATACCGATGCTACTGCTGTGAATACACCACCACGGGAAAATGTAAGGAAACTGCGGAAGAACAGAAAGGCAATAAGCAGGTAGCATGCCCAGCGTGCCACTACAGGACGCTTGAGCAACAACAACAGCATAGTGTATAATATACCCAGCCCCAGTACTGTAGCTACCTGGTTGCTGCCACCGCCAGCAGCTTTAAAATTCGCCCCCAGCATAAAGTTTACATTGCTGATAGCAGGTGTTTTGAGGATGAGGTACATGACGACAAACACTATAGGCGCTAACCCCATTTGAAGTGTTTTTGCAAAACGTTCTATATCCCATCGTTCGCGTGCTGCCAGCATTAAGAGGAAGCCTAATTCGAGTGTCGGCAAAATATTAAATGCCCATTGGTCGAAGCTGAAATCAGCCAGGTTAACCACAAGGCTGGGCAGCAGCAATACGATGATCAGTATGCCTGCCTTGTACAAGGGTTTATTCGATGCACTTTTGATGTGATATATCAATATAGATGCTATGGCAAAAAGCAGATAGTATTTGCCTATTTCATCGGGTACCACAGCACCCTTTACCATACGCGCCCACACTTCAATGATAGGCGATGCTGCAATGCAGTACCATATCCAGTCCTGCCTGTCGGACACGAGGGCAGCCAGTGTAATAATAAATATTACCGCCCACACGGCTGTTACCAGCAGTGGTACATAGCAGGCTATAGTACCTACTGTTACCAAGCCTGCCACCTGTAATATGTTGAGCTTATCTGCTTTATACGCCCTCATGTATCAATATTGTACACCCTCGCCATACGCTGCCTGAAACGTTCGTATGTGAAGAGTTTACTCATTTCTATTGCATTGTGGCTGATGGCTGATAGCTCAGTATTGTCAGCTACACGGTTAATTGTTTGTGTAATACTATCCGGTGAGTTGTCCGTCATCAGGAAACCATTAACGCCATCGGTTATCTGCCGTGTTATTGCAGACAAGGATGTTGTGACCGGTATGCAACCATAAGCCGCAGCTTCTGCTACCACTTTGGGGAAGCTCTCAGAACTGCTGGGTAATATCAGTAGGTGGACATCTGCGTAGAGTTTATTTAACTCTTCTCTTGTTATATCGCCTGTTACTGTAATTTTCACACTACTGTTTTGCTCTGCCTTTTTTCGCACTTCGTCCAACAGCCGTCCGCCACCGGCAATGTGTAGTTGTACAATCTTATTATTCACCTGCGGGTTGCTTAAAGCATCCAATAACTGGAGAATACCTTTGGAGGGCATCATGTTGCCTACAAACAGCAGTCGTAGTTCTTTGCTGAAATCCTTCTGTAAGCCGATAGTGTTCATGGCATTTATTTCATGTGCATAGATGCAGGGGTTCTGCATATCATGTACGTTCACAGATTCTTCTTCATTCTTGCCGCTGATGATGACTTTTATATTTGGCTTGCGTACACGTTTCAGCAGGCTACGTTGTATGCGGTAGGTGAGGGGAATATTTTTATCAGTCCATTCGCCAGCATACTTATGTGCGTATGTACGTTTATTATCCAGCAGGGAGAGTAGTATCATAAGAAAGGCAGGGTGAGACGGGGCACGGGTGTGTACATGTGTAGCCTGTGGCAGGTACTTTAATATCCTTAACAGGAATACAGGGTATGCCAGCAACACGAAGAAAATATTTATAAATCCGCTGCGGCTGACACAGGGTAGCATTTCCGCATGAATTTTTTCACTATTAACCTGCCTTAAGGTACCTTTCTTATTCAACGTTCGCGCACCGAGCCAGATGATATTATCAAACATGTCCTGCACCACTTTCAACTCGCGCAATACGGGGTCGAAAACGAGCAGCTTACCCGCATCGTTATACATGGCAGTATCTGATACTACTAAGAGTGTACGTTTTGGTATATCTGCAGGCACTTGTTTATATAATCTTCGGGGTTAAACTTCTTTTTATAGAGTTCCTGCATTTGCAGTGACAATTCTTTATCCTGTATTATTTCTCCGATACGCCTTTCCCATTGCTCCTGTTCGAAATGTTGCATGAACAGTTGAGGCAATTCAGCTGCTATTGCATCGGCAGCGCTACCTGTTTGATAAGCGATAAATGGCAACCCTGCCGCCAGGTACTCAATCAATACAAGCGGGCCTGTTTCTTTAGGTGAACAATGTATTGCTAATTCGTACTTACCATATAAACCTGCGAACTCCGTAATGCCTGTTATGATTTTTACGCCGTTATTATCACCTGCAAGATTTTTCAGTTTATCGTAATACTCCTGCTCAATGATATTGCCATAAATATCCAGCTGCCAACCCATGCTCCTGCAAAGAGATATGGCAAACTCAATATTTTTTACCTGCCGGATGTTAGCTACCATTATGGCTTTTTTTGAACCCGGTCGTGTATTTGATGATTGTTCTTTTGCCAGTACGGTGTTTTGCAGCAGGAACACATTTTGTTGTTCGATACCGATTGTATTTATAGCCCAGTTAGTTTGCTCTTTATTTACACCTATATAGTATCGGGGCTTAAAGAATCCGCGCATACGCACAGGTGGATAAGTTGTTATAGCAGCGTGGTCGTGCAACAGCAGTTTGTACTTTCCGCCAAACAATATTTGAGCCATACGGATATAGGCATATACATGCCTCAGGTGAGCGTGTATAATATCGTACTGTTTACAAACACGGTGCGCTTTATAGAGTGTGAACAGGTTGAATTTATTAGTCCTGTTCAGCAGATGTACTTCAACACGAGAGTCTAATTCTTTATCAAGCGCCCCGCCGTCATTAAATAATAGTACGCCTGCAGCAATATTTTTGTCGGCCAGCAAATGCGTAATACTAATTAGCAAACGTTCAGCACCACCCGCCTCCAATCGGTCTATCACCTGCAGGATTTTCATTTGCTAGCCTTCCTCCTTTCCATTTCTTCATCTACCAACGCCATATTGANNGTATTTTGTATAACAGGAACAACAACCGTGCAATCTTCTTCAGAATATTACCATTAATGATCAGCTGGTTCATATACTTGATGCGTACATGGCTTGCCAACTGTTTTTCAGAATAATATTTGCGTGCAATGAATATTTCGCTGGGGCCGGGGTTTAATACTTTAGTGATGGTGTTTTTGGTCATGAAGTTGGTAATGACCCTTGCGTTGTGTGCGCGTAATCCACCTGATGGCGCCCTGTGGTGGCCTATCTCTGCGGATGGGTCGTATATCATAAGCGCCCCATTCAAATGGCAACGCATTGCCAGGTCATGGTCGGCTTTTACATTCCTGTTGAAAAACATATCCATTTTCCCGGCCTCCATTACCACCGATTTCTTTATCAGTGTAATAGGAAAGGTATCGGACATGTAATAATGATAGTTTGTTGCTCCATACACAATACCTTTTTCACGAACGTTAGACGCTACCATGTCTGCATCATATCTCTGCATGGTTTGCAGCATTTTTTCGATGAGTCCGGGTTTTATATCATAGGCATCGTCGCCGAAAAAGAAAATATACTCGCCAGTTGACTCTTCTATCAGTTTGTTCCATGCCAGGCATTGGCCTTTTTCGTTTTGTGGAAAATAGCGGACAGTTATACTAGGATACTTGCTGAAGTCTATTTGCTGCCGCCTGTCCTCGTCCGTCTGGTCGGTTATCAATACCTCGTGCGGCAAGATGGTCTGCTCATTCAATTCCCTTAGCTCTTCTTCGAGGTAAGGGTACCTGTCCAACGTTGGGGCAAGTACAGATACTGTTTTGTGCAGAACAGGTGTATCTGTGACAACTGATGGGTGTAATGACGGCTTGGCGTTTATATATTTAACAGACTTTGTTTTCTTCCATGCGCCGTGGTTTGCCATAAACCCCGGTTTATTAAACAAAATCCATCGCTGCCACTTCTTTGTAAAAAACTGCCGGGCAAATACCCATTCATCGGTGAGTGATACGTTTAACTTGTTCGTTACGTTGTGTTGTAACAGCGCTGAATGATACCTTATGATACCGCCTTGCTTCAACACATTGTATCCGTAGGCTACACCCGCCATTTCAAGCGAAGAATAATCTGTTGACGGAAAACCTATTTTCTTCAGCACTTTTGCCCTTATGATGCAGGCACGGAAGCTCATTCGGAAATTACTATGTGTAATTTCGTTATCACCATCCGCGTTGTACATCCATGTAGGGTGTACGTAGTTTAATACGTCGGGCAAACCGCGTGTGCCTAACCTGAGGCCTGCATGAAAAACATCTATAGGCTGTGTAATTAGTTCCTGTATTAATCTGGTATCGGGCTCACCAAGTGTATAATCCCAAAATACAACCCATTCGGCAGCTATTTCTGCAACCAGTTTCCCGAGTGTGTTATGCAATTCATCTACACTCCACCCTGATTGATAGGAGTTGCCGGGTTGCCAGTTCACAGATGTGTTGGCAGAAAAATATACCAGGTCAGCCTTAATGCCCATTGTACAAACTACTATAGAAGGCTTCAAACTTTTTTAATTGCGCTTCTATCCTGAATTTATCTGTTACCCTTTTTCGCCCTGCCTCACCCATTGTTTTCATATGCTCAGGGTGCTGATAACACCATTCCAACCTTTCAGCTAACGCTTCAGTATTGTAAGTTGGCATAACAAATCCTGTAACGCCATCTTCCACGTTTTCAGCTAAGCCATCAGCATTAGTAGTGATTACGGATAGTTGCATTGCCTGTGCTTCCAACACCGCATTGCTGAATCCTTCAGACAAAGCAGGGTGCAGCAACACATGTGCATCGTTTAAATGTGCCTTTACTTCTTCGGGTGATTGGGCAGGAATTATTCTAACTTCATTATCAAGCCCAAATTCTGAGATAGCGAATAGTATCGGCTGCCTGTAGTTACCGTCGGCGATTATTCTGTACTCAACAGGTATGCCTGCGGCTTTTAGTTTGGCAACAGCCTGTACGCCGTATTCATATCCTTTCTTCCACGCCAGCCTGCCTACACTTACAATTACGAATTTATCAGCTCGCTTATCATTTTTCGATGGACTGAAAAAATATGTATCAATGCCGGGAGGAATTAATGCTTCATGTTTAACCCGGTTATATCCTCTCTTAATAGCGCGGTTTCTCAAGTCATTCCCCAAAAAATGAAAACCGTCAAACTTTTCCCAAACCCGCTGATAGTAATTGTTGTCTTCCAGTCCGGTATAGTTGATGTCATACCCGCGGAAGCTAACGGATGTTTTACAGCGTACATAATTCTTTATATCACTGAACTGATGGGCCAGGGTGCCATATTCAAAGTGTATAATATCCGGCTTCAATGCTGCTAAGGGATAATACAAGCTGAATTTTGTAAACAGCTTTTTTATGTTCCATCCGTAATGGCTGATTAACCTGTACATGAGTTGCCAGCTGATTGCAGGATTAAACAAAAGCCGGAACAAGTTCAGGAACAATAGCATGATTACACCTGCTGCATTCAGCTTTTCATAAAACAGGTGAATGTTTTTAGCATGTAGTTCATGTCTATACTTGTCATAGAACGTATCCCTGTTCAGCGCACTGTCCCAACATATAAAGTGCAGGTCGAATGTTTTGGATAGTCCGAAGAGTTTATATTTCAGAAAATCTGTTGCCGGTAATGGCACAGAGTTAGCTACCAATATTATCCTTGGTCTTTTACTCATAACCGCATTAAGGCATTTTTGATTTTTTCGTCCAGCCCGATTTTGAAGTCACCCTTTATCCCAAACCTGTGCTGAAACCAATGCACTTCATAACCTCCTTCCTGTACATTTTTATCAGTTGGCAGATATATCCTTGTACCGGCCAGGCAACCGATATTTATCGTATTGCCTTTTACTGCATCTGCAACAATGTCCTTGTATTCTACCAGTACTTCTGCTGACAACGCTACCAGTTGAAAGTTTTCAGTAATACTCAGCTTTCTGAAGTCTATATGATGTTTGTCTTCGTCGCCGATAATCTCACTCAGGGGTAGCTTGTATTGAGTTGTTGCCAGGGTTGATGTTGTTACTGTGGATGATGACTTTAATGCAGCTTTTGTTTCCTTCCAGAGTAAGCCAACCCATTCCAGGTATTCAGCTGTAGAAGGGAAGCGTGTATACTTTGGCCCAAACTGGAAAAAGTAATTCAGCTTGTCTTTGAATATTGTGTGCGTAACGGGGGTTACATCGGGTTTCAGGTTGCCTGCAAAGCCTATTAAAAATAGTACCGGCAGTTTATCATCCTGCAAATAACCCCTGAACTCTGATCGTATCAACCCCGGGAAATCGGCTGATACCTGGCTGCGGTGCCTGAAACCAACCGGGTGACAGGCATAGTTCCAAAGTACAAGACGGGTTTTGCCCTCATCGTCTTTAAGTTGTACCAGGTGTATATTATCGTCTTTCACGCCATTGTAGTCGGGGTACATCAAGGTCTTCCAATAAAGCGCCAGGCCTCCCTTAGGGCGAAGGAGTTTTTTTCGCCTGTTGACATTTAAGGATGATTTGTTGCTGCCATAGGAAAGGGTTACAGATGTAAATGCTGATGTTAATACCTGCTCAGTAAGTTGTACCAGTCTTTCTTTTATCCATGTGTAATATGATTCATGCACAGCTCCAAGTCCCGGCTTTTCTTTATCCAATGCAGGTGCGAAATGTGTATGAGAGGCGGCCATCCATATATCTTTTTCTTGCAGGCTATACTGCTGGCCGAATTGTTTTAAAATGATTTGCGTAAACTCTTCAGGTACAAACAGGGTGTCAATAGAATAGATGAGCACATATTTCCCATCCTGCCGTAGTACGGCAAGGTTAATTTCCAATGTGTCGTGCACTTTACTATATACCCCATGCCGTTCTGCAAAACCTGCAAGTGCTACCGGCTTTTCGGGAGTTATATCAATGCTTCCGGCTGAAAGAAATAAGTCCATATACTATTATTTACGCCTGATGATATAATTGTCAATTACGAGTACGTCTATTTCAGAGTGTAACAATACTTCTATGGCCTGTTCACTATTCGCTACAATAGGAAAGCCATGCAGGTTGAAAGAAGTATTGAGTACGCAGGGAATTCCTGTTTTTGCTTTAAAGGCTGAAATGACAGCGTGCAGAGCAGGGTATTTTTCTTTAGAGACTGTTTGCGCCCTCGCGGTAAAGTCCGCCTGGTGTATACCACAGATAATATTATCACGCATGCTTTCTTTCGTGTCGAAAGCGAACATCATATAAGGTGAACCCTGCTGTTTCAAGGAAGCCGGGATGTCAATCATTCTATGAGCATCTTCCCAAATCATGGCCGGGGCGAAGGGCATCCAGAAATCACGTTTTTTTACGCTCTTATTAATCTTATTGATGTTCTGCATTTGTGATGGGTTGGCCAGTATCGACCTGTTACCCAAAGCACGTGCACCAAATTCCATATTGCTGTTGCAATGCGCTACTATCTTATTTTCACTCAGCATTGCGGCAACAGCTTCATGAATATTATCAGATTGTTCTACCGTAATGCTTTCTTTGTATTGCTCTATAGTTCTTGTTAAATCCATAGAGGGATCAGGCCCTAATGTGTATGAATGCAAGATTCCACAGGCTTTATTGTATTTGTTGTTGTGAATATGAAATGCAGCACCGAAGATATTTGACTCGTCACCACAAGACGGGAATACGTCTATATACTCCACATCCGGTAGTTGCGACAGCAGTTTGTTCAGCTTCACATTCATGAATACACCTCCGGCACATAGTATTTTCTGTATGCCATACTTCCGGATATTAGCCTTTATCCATCGCAGAACAATATCTTCGGTAAATGCCTGCAGCCCCGCAGCAATATTATCAAACCTGCTTCCTGTTAATTGTTTTATTACTTCTGCAAAGAAAACAGAGTGATTAATAAAATGCGGGCTGGCAAATTCAGTATCATCATTCACCAGTTTCAGGTATCGCTCAAAAAAGCTGCGATATTTATCTGCGTATTTCGAATCGACATACGGCGCTAAGCCCATCAGTTTGTATTCATGCTCATGACTGCGAAAGCCCAGGTGGTGGGTAATCGCCGAGTACATATTGCCGATGGAGTACTCATTGCCAGCAGATTTTCTTTCAATAGTTCCGTTTTGGGCAATGCTCACTGTAGAGCGCAGATTGTCGCCACCACCGTCCAACGTAAATACTAAGTAGGGTTCGTTTATATCAGTTGCCAATCCATAATAGGCCGAAGCGGCATGACAGAGGTGATGCTCTACGTGTACTATTTTTGATATGTCTAGTCCGTATGTGGCTATCTTGTTATATAGCTGGTTGTGGTAGCTTTTATCTTCTACCTGCTCCTGCCGTGCTTGTGCATATGATTTATATAACCCTGCCGACTTCAGTTTGTTTTTGATGTCCAGTTTGGTACGTTCCAGCCTGATGTTATAGGCCAGTAGCTTGCCATAGTTATAATGGTAATCGTACCGCTTGTAGAATTTTTCGCGGGAAATATCATTGACTACTTCATCACAAATTGCTATGTCGGTAAGGTCATCAGGATTGAAATATCCATTGTCAACCAGGTACTGCAATGCCTGTTCGGGAAAGCCGAACCAGTTTTTAACACGGTTGAAGCGTTCTTCCTCCACACAAATAACCGGCCTGCCGTATTTGAACAAGCCGACAGAGCTGTTGATACCCGCGTTAATAGCTAATATTAAACTCAATGTATTGTAGTTTGTTTAATGAGCCTGGTATCTAATACCTGCTTCATTAATGCATTGGTGAATTTTTCAGAACCCTCTATATTCAGATGCTCGGGGTCAAATATATTTCCGGGCCAGATGTAGTCCAACTGAGTGATGCCGAACCTGTTCATGTCCGATACGTCTATGTAGGTAATATTATCTTGATTAAATTGAGTAGCTTCTTCATCAAACCATGAATGCCCTGCCGTGTTCAGGATGATGTCATTATACTGCGACTGTGGTAGCTTCAGTATCACCAGCTTACAGCCTTTTTGTTGTAAAAAGAAGGCGAGGCTTTTTATCTCCGCAATTCTTTCTGGATCAAACTTGTTTGTTTTCTCTGTTTTGACCGCTGCAGATTGTATGTATTTCATGAAGTCCTCGTCACTGCCCAGATATTTTTTGTCAATTGCTTTACGATACATATTGCCTCCCCTGAATAGTTCATCGTATTTATTTTTAAGGCCACCGGTTATATCATAGCGTAGTTGCGGCAGGCACAAATATTCTTCTATTATTTGATCAGCAGTTTTCTTTGCCTGTGGTTTTGTTATGGCATCTTTCACATGGTTGTGGCTGCTTATGCTTTTATAATCTTTCAGCATTTCTACCCTATTCATACCGTAGAGTACTATAGAGCCGGGTTTAAATTGCAATCCCAAAGAGTCAGCATAGTGTATGAACCAAGAAGCGATATATGGCGTGTTGTTCCCGGTTGTGAAATCCAATAGGTATTTACCAGGGTATCTTTTGTAAAACTCCTGCCGGCTGAAATCGCAGAAGAAAATAGAACTACCCAACAATATTACATCAGGCGATTGATGTTTCCATAAGTTATATCGGAGACCGGGATGCTCGCGCAAAATATGCGGGCGGCATTTATACCTGAACTGCGGCAAGGTAAACTCCGCTGACGCGGGTGTAGATAGAAGGTAGTTATTCGCCAATATGATGCTGTCATATCTTCCGTACATTCTGTCGAGTATTATTTTGCCATGCTCCGATTCCTTACGCATGAATTTTAACCTATGCGTTTCCGTGTTGACTATGCTTAGCATTTCGGGCTTAATGCTTAACTGGTTAGGGTAATAAGTATAATAGACTTTATTAACCACCAGTGCAGATACCAACAATGCAAACAATATGATGGCAAGACGTTTAAACTTCAAGCTATCAGAAGTTGAAATATAAAAACTGTGGATTATCTCCTAACAGAACTAATGCAAACAGGAACATGGAGTAAATCAATACGACTCTTGAAAGCCTTAATTTGCTATTCAACAATAACTCCTGCGAGTTTTTGAAAAAGACAGCCAATATGCTGAAGACAACCAGGTAGAATAGTATTCTATTGGAGTAATAAGGTTTTTCCAGCAATGCACTATTCCATTCGCCGAAAGATATTATTGTTGACTTTGCCAATAGACTGAATCTCTGTAATGATTCAGGTAGCACAATGCCATTTAAGCCAATCATGCCTTTCAATACTTTCATAGCATCTGCCCAGCTGGTTGCGCGAAAGAATACCCACGCAGCATTAACGAAGCCGAAAGTCAATAGCCATGACACAAAAACTGGCAGCTTGATTTTAGTTAAACGGAACAAGCGTTCAACTATAATTGCCATGCCATGCAGGAGCCCCCAGAAAACAAATGTCCATGCAGCGCCATGCCATAGCCCCCCCAGTACAAATACGATTAACAGGTTAGATAGCTCTCTGCCAAAACCATGTTGGTTACCACCCAATGGTATGTACAGGTAATCTCTTAAAAACCTGCTGAGTGTTATATGCCATCGCCTCCAGAAGTCGGCAATGCCGGTTGCTTTATAAGGTGAGTTGAAATTGAAAGGTATCCTGATATTGAACATGAGCCCCAGTCCTACAGCCATATCGCAATAGCCGCTGAAATCGTAATACAATTGGAATGTGTATGATAAGGATGTTATCCACGCCTCCGCGAAATTGAGTGGGGTTGCTACATCAAAACCATTGTTCGTCCATATGGCAAATGTGTCTGCTATTACTACTTTTTTCACTAACCCAAGCATGACTAATAAACTACCACGCAACAGGTTTTCGTAATTGATGTACTTATTCTCTTTTTGAGCAAACTGTGGCAACATTTCTCCATGATGCACAATAGGCCCCGCTATCAGTTGAGGAAAGAATGTGACGAACAGTGAATAGTTCACCAGGTTGTATTCTTTGGTCTGCCCTTTGTAACAATCTACAAGGAACGCTATGGTCTGGAATGTAATAAAACTGATGCCCAGCGGTAGAATTATATTCTGCATGCCAAAGCCTGTATGAAGCAGGGCGTTGGCATTATCAATAAAGAAGTTGCAGTATTTGTAATAACCCAGCAACGACAGATTGATTGCAACTCCGAATACAAGCAGCGCTTTACGTGTAAAGTTTGTTTTGTTGTACGATAACTGACGTCCTACTATGAAATTGAACAGTATGGTAAACAGCAACAGGAACACATAAACAGGATTCCACCAACTGTAGAATACAACAGATGCCAGCAGCAGGAAGAACTTACCGCTTTCAAATGAAGTGTATTTGTTCAACAAGAAATATATACTCCATGTCAACGGAAGAAACACCAGTAAGAATCCGTATGAGTTAAAGAGCATTAATTAAATACTTTGTCCAGGAATATTGAGAATGTCAGCAGCATAGAAACTGTGTATCCGTTTGCGGCAGATGGATTATTATATAAATCGTTCAGCAGTTCTTTTGTTTTGTTTTCAGGCACCAACTCATTCAGCAGATTATTATTCAATAATCGCTCTTCAAGATTTTTTCTACCTTCTGGGTTCATGTAAAATATTTCCCAGTTGCGCTGTATGGGTTTTTCACCTGTCGCCAGTCTTTGCAGCTTTTTAGCTGCCCTGTAAGCAATATTGCGGTTGTTGAAATATTTGTAGTTGTACAAGTCCGCATCATATTCCTGCCAGGTAATTTTCGCGAGGTCTATGTGATAATGTTTCAGGTATTCTATTTCCAAGAGCCTGTTACTTACTGTTGTAGACGGTATTGTGCAGAACAAGTCCACAATCCTGCTGTCGTAAAATGGTAACACAGGCATGGCAGCAGACTGGTACATGCGCAGGCTGGCAGTCGTCCACCTGAAAGACCACTGGTCTGTTTTGTATATTTTCATCAGGAAGTCAGCACTTCCTATATTATTATGTTTAGAGATAAATGATTGAAAATAGTCGTTGAGAAAATCACGGTTGTTGTTAATATGTTGCTTACATATATTATCCAGTAACCATTGCGAACCCTTTTTGATAATCTTCTTATTAAAAGCAGGAAGCAAGTCTGCTTCCGTGTTCACATTCATATCATTCATCCACACATCGCCCCAGTGTCCGCCAACTACTACGTCAGCATTTTGCCTCAACCAATCGTTAGCTGATGCCTGGCGCGTGCCATCCACGTACTGAAACAGTTCCACCGACTCAGCAATTTCATCCAATTGTTGAAACAGGTAATTGGGTAATTGATACAGATGTATAGGTATGTTACGAGCTTCTGCTATTTTTTGTGCAATCTTTAGCTCGGTAGAATTCCCCGTATAACCATAAGAAAAAGCGTTGAGGATTTTGTAAGTATGAATATCTGGTGATGATAATTCACCTGCAAGCAATCGGCTGTCTAATCCCCCTGAAATGGGTATTGCAGTTCTGTAATTATCAGTTGCGACGGCTAATGATGACTGTAGTATATCCTTAAGGTCATGTAAATAAGAATTCAACCCCTTATCCTCCGGATGATATTGCCAGTTCCAGTATCTCCTTTTATTAATTAATTCAAGACTGCTATTGAAGTGATAACAAGTAGCAGGCTCAAATATACTGATACCTTTAAGGTATGTGCTGTCGTCAGGGAAATAGCCCATTGCCATGAAGCCTGTTATGCCTTCCCAGTTCAGAAATTTTTTTTCTTTTGACTTAGCTAATGCCATGTAGTTAGTAGATATCGTCCCATCCGCCGACCAGTATGCGTGATAACTGCCCATGCGATTAGTGAATACGTAAGTATCTCCTGTAGCAACTGCAGAGACAAAAATGATATAATGTCCCGCTGGTTCATTATATCTGCTGGCAGGTTGTTGAATATACTTAATGCACCTATCCAATAACTCAGCACTATCTACCGATTCATACAACTGCCCTATTAGAGTTAGTTTGTACTCATTGTCATTTACTTCGCTGACAAACCTTTTATTACCGGGCATGCTATACCATATATTTCCTGACACTCTCTGCCAATCCTCATTCCGGCTGCGTTTGTAAGCTTGAGGCTTATCTCCTATCCATATGTCATAAAACGCACTCATTTACGCTTCATCAACTTGGAGTACAGCGCTTCAAATTTTTGCACCTCCATTTGAATAGTATATTCGCCATATACTTTATCCAATGCACGTTCAGCTATTTCTTTAGGGTAAGAGGGTTTGTGTATGAACTCGCGTAGACAATCCGCCAGTGAATCCACTTTTTCAGGTTTGAATACAAGGCCTGTCTTGCCATGTTGTATCAAATCGCGGTTGCCGGCTACATCACTTACTATACAGGGAGTGCCTGCCGCCATAGCTTCTAATACGGATACAGGGCAACCCTCCTCGTGGCCCATATAGGTAGATGTAGGCAATACAAATGCATTGCTGGCATTCAGCAATCCGTTTACATTGCTATAATGTCCAACGATTTTTACTCTGTCCTGAACGTTCAACTTTTTTATTAACGCATCCAATTCCTGTTTGTACTCCTTATCTCTTTCGGCGCCTGCTATTACTACATAAGCCTGTTCTACCTTAGCGGCGGCTTTTATCAGCGTTGCCTGGTCTTTCGAGCGAACAACCTGGGCAATACAGCAAACCATTAACGCCTTTTCAGGAATATCCATTTCCTGCCTTACCGACATATCATAACCCGGCTTGAAGCTTTCTGTATCAACGCCACCCTGTATCATGTGTACTTTGCGGGCATATCGCTTAGGAGCAAAAAATGTTTCCAGCATGGTAGTGTTTCTTGCTACAACCGCGCCGGATAACATGGTCTTTGTTTTCCATGCCTTTCGCCCCCAGTTCATATTCTTTTTTACGTACAGGTATTTCGCACCTGCCCACCTTGCTACCAATGCTTCTGAAAAATCGGATGACCAGTTAAAGGACTGCCATATATCAAAATCAAGGTCCCTGAAATCTTTAGCAAAAGAACGAGCCTTAATGATCTTATTGGCCAGGCTCGTTTGTTCGTCCGCCAGAAATGGCTGCACTACCAACGGCATTTTTTTAGCTATCACCTCGTCAAATAATTCACCGCCTGCCTGCTGCACACCTATCCATGCTTCAAACAGGTTCTTGTCCAACCGTTCAGCTATGTTCAGCATTTCCCGTCCGCTACCCGCCGTAGTCAAGTTGGGTAATGCAAAGAGTACTTTTATTTTATTCAATGCTTAATGATTATAAAATTGTCGGAAAGTATTTACAAACCTTTGTTTGTTATGCTGCCTGCTTACTGCTTCCTTAGCGTTTGTTGCAATTGCAAAGCGTTGTTCTTCATTCAAGGCGGCAAATTGCACCAGTGTTTCAGCCATTGAGGTTACATCTCTGAGCTGCACCAGGTAGCCCGATACGCCATTATCAATAACTTCTTTTATTCCGCCAACATCTGAACTAATAACAGGAGTGCCCGTTGCCATGGCTTCCAGCACGACATTAGCTATGCCCTCTTCTACACTGGGTAATAACAATACATCGTGTTGTTCTATTTCTTTCAATACATCGTTATGAGACAAGCCGTTTATTATCTTCACCCTGTCGCTGATGCCTGTTTGATGAAGCTGGTATATGATACTTGCCGGTGTTTTGCCTTCTGCTATTAGTGTGTAGGTAAATGGAACGCCTCTTTCTTTAAGTAGTGCTAAAGCATCAAGTGCGTATTCATATCCCTTTTTCCAGAAAAATCTTCCTACTGATATGATGTGGAGTTCAGCTTGTTTTATTTTGGATTGAACTTGCTTGTGGATGTGTTCATCATTGACAAATGAATATATTACATCTGTTTTGTCAGCAGGAGCGCCGTACTGCTCCACTTCTTTAGCAATTGCCTTACTCACGGCATGAAACCTGTGCACCTTCGGAAACAGCCTCAGGTAACTTTCTTTTATTTCAGGCGTAGTTATGGGTGTATAATTTATATGCGCTCCACGCAGGCTTATCAAAATTTTATCCGGGTATAAATCAAACAGTAAATACCTGTTGTGTATAAATGCCGCCCACTGTATATGTATCCTGTCAGGTTTAGAATATATAATGGGCAGATAAAACAACAGGTCATGGTAAAGACCAGATATACCCTTGCTGCTACCAACTATTCTCAAGAAGTGCTTAAAACCTGTTTGCAGTAATAAACGGAGTATGAAGAACAGCCTCTGTAGAGTTGTATCCGGTACAACTATTGGCCTTACATTATTATGGTACTTATACTGCCCTACTCTTTTGCCAATAATCGTAATTGAGAAACCATCTACTGCCATTGCATTGACCTGTGCGTCAATAAATGTTGCGGATGGTACGGACCCTGTAAGTATAGTTATGTTCATTGTTGATGAACCCCGTATATTTTATTAAAAGGGCGTTGCATTCCGGGATAAGTAATACCCAGGAACCTTGAAATGTCTTTCAGTTCGCGCGGGAAAATCAGTTTCACCATGATATTATATACCAGCAGTACAATTATTGCCGTTAAGGCAATTAAAGCCAATGGAAAGAAATTCTCCATTTTGTCCTGCATATACCGTGCTGCTACTAGCAGGGCTGATACTACTATTGTAATGCTCAGAAAATATGGGTACAGGTCTTTGTACCATTGTGCATTGGGTTTCTCTACAGCATCCATGGTCAGTTTAATGCGCCAGTTATAAAATACAGCTCGTACAATTACCAATGATAATGCTACCCCTACAATACCTCCGTAGTAGGCACCTATCGCAGAACCAATTAAGTGAACGGGCGTGAACAAGAGGTTTACTTTAAAGGATTGTTTGTTCATGTGGAACGAATTCATCACGATACTGAATGAACTGGTAACAGTGCGCAATGCTGAATACACAATCAATATTTGCATAGGTAATACCGCCGCTTCCCATTGCGGGCCGTACATTAATAATATTATCGGCTTAGCTGCCAGCAGCATAATGCCGAGGAATGGCAACAGTATAAATGAGAATGTTTTCAGAAAGCTGATATAGTGGTCATAGAATTTGTCTTTATCATTTATGTATTTGGGCAACACAGATGAAAGAATATTGTTGGACACCATGATTAACTGTGTGGTGAACAACTCAGCCATTTGCATTGCTATGTTATATATCCCCAACATGCTCAGGCCGAGAAATTTGCTGAGAATAAATTTATCGCCATGATCAGCAAGGCGCCTGAGCAGTCCTGAGCCTATCAGGTGTTTGGTGAAATGGTATATTTCTTTCCAACGTTCGGTGTACAGATGCGTACCGGGATTAAGTTTTGTAGCGCGGTAGAAGATCCATGTTTGTATAGGAGTCAATAGAAGTGTAGGCACTATCAGGCTGTACACGCCTAGCCCTCCAAACACTGCAACCAACTTGCACAACGGAATAAGTATAACAAAGGGTGTCTGTATCCTTACCTGCTTGTCAAACATCAGGTTCCTGCTTAGCCATGCCTTGGGTATAACAGCCAATTGAGAGAACACGAATATTCCACCAACTATGAAGCTGATGTTCTTTATCCTCGGTTCATTTTGAAATGTTGCCCAAAAAGGAACTGCCAGGAGGAAGACGCCCAATACCACAATCGTAATAACTATATTGAACCAGAACGCTGCGCGAAACGTTTCCCTGACATCATCTTTCCTGTATGCCAGCAGGTATTCGCTCAACCCCGTTGTGCCGAAAACAGATATTAAATACAACAGCACTTCCGTAATACTTACCAGGCCGAAATCATACGGTGTAAGTTCTCGGGCAAGCACAACAATAGTGGTTAGCCCCATCACCTTTTCCAGCATGTTGCGTTGCAGTATTCTTACAAAACCTTTTCCTGCTTTTTTACCGATACTCATTTGTACCGCTGAAGAGAATTATACGAGGCGACTTACTTTGCCACCATCCATCTTATATTGTTGTTTGCTTTCAGGGCAAACGGCTATTCCGTTACTGTCAAAGTTCAATTTATGCCCATACTCACTCATCCATCCTGTTTGTTTGGCAGGATTGCCTATCAGGAGTGCATAAGGAGCAACGTCTTTTGTAACAACGGCACCGGCACCTATAAAAGCATACTCGCCTATATTATTACCACATACTATGGTAGCATTCGCACCTATAGTAGCGCCTTTGCCTACGTACGTTGTTTCATATTTATCGCGACGGATTACTGCGCTGCGCGGATTGGTAACATTGGTAAATACGCACGACGGTCCCAGGAATACATCATCATCGCAGGTAACGCCTGTGTATATCGATACGTTGTTCTGAACCTTTACATTATTGCCCAACACCACTCCGGGAGATATGACTACGTTCTGGCCAATATTGCAGCCTTTACCTATAGTGCTCCCACTCATGATATGAGAGAAGTGCCAGATTTTGGTATCAGCACCAATACTACAATTATCATCAATAACTGCTGTAGGGTGTGCGAAGAAACTCATGAGATGTTTATTACAACCTTGAATCTACAACAGACCTGTCGAGGCAGCCTTTTACATCGTAAATGATACCACCGGGTGCCAGCCATTCTTTCCAATCTGTACCCAGGAATTCGTTGTGGGCAACAGCTAATACTACAGCGTTGTATTGTCCCTTTCCGGGTAATTGATTAGTAGTTGTCACGCCGTATTCGTGCATTACCTCTTCGGCGCTTGCCCATGGGTCGTATACAGTCAGTGCTACATCGTACGACTGAAGTTCTGAAATGATATCTACTACCCTTGTATTACGTACATCGGGGCAGTTTTCTTTAAAGGTGATGCCCAGTACAAGAATTTTAGCATCTTTTACGGGCATGTCACGCTTTATCATTTGCTTCACCACCTCGTTAGCTATATAGCCACCCATACTGTCATTCAGTCNNAACCTACTTCCTGTGCTTTTTGTGCCAGGTAGTAAGGGTCAACGCCTATACAGTGTCCACCCACCAATCCGGGTTTGAACGGCAGGAAGTTCCATTTAGTACCCGCTGCTGCCAATACATCCGAAGTATCTATACCCATGCGGTTGAATATCTTCGCCAGTTCGTTTACAAAGGCGATATTAATATCCCTTTGCGCGTTTTCTATCACTTTGGCGGCTTCAGCTACTTTTATACCTGATGCTTTATGAGTACCGGCGGTAATTATCGTCCTGTATAATGAGTCAACTTTTTCTGCTACATCATCAGTTGAACCGGAAGTAACTTTTTTGATTTTAGTTACCGTGTGGTTTTTATCGCCGGGGTTAATGCGCTCGGGTGAATAACCGCAATAGAAATCAGTGTTAAATTTCAGCCCCGAAACCTTTTCCAGCACAGGCACGCACTCGTCCTCTGTTACGCCGGGGTAAACAGTAGATTCATAAACAACTATATCGCCTTTGGCCAATACCTTACCTACCGTTTCGCTGGCTTTGTACAGCGGCGTCAGGTCAGGGCGGTTGTATTTATCAACCGGCGTAGGCACTGTTACTATATAGTAATTGCAATCAGCAATGTCTTCCAGTTTGTTACTACAATACAATCCTTTATCGGCCGGAGAGGATGATACAATTACAGCCTGAAGTTCTTCATCTGCAACTTCAAGTGTGTTGTCTTTACCCGATTGTAGTTCCCCTATACGTTTTTGATTGATATCGAATCCGATAGTAGGGAATTTTTTAGCGAATTCTGCTGCTAATGGAAGGCCCACATATCCGAGGCCTATTACTGCAATCCTGATGTTATTGTCTGCCATTGTTCAGAGTGTATATTAGCTGTATTATGCTTTTTTATTGAGTTTATTTTTCAATTTACCTATTACGCCTTTATCCTTGTTGCCGTCTTCAAAGTAGTCTGCACCGTAACTGCCGTAACCATATCCATACACACCGCCTTTCGCTTTCATATCATTCACCACCAGGTTCATCTTCTGCATTTTTCCACTGCGCATCAATTCGTCAGCATTTCTCAGTTGCTCTTTGAACGTATAGTTCATCCTGCATACATACAATACTGTGTCTGCGTATTTACTTAGTAGTTGCGCATCAGTTACCAATCCTACGGGCGCTGAGTCAACAACAATATAGTCATATTCCTTTTTTAGCGTATTAAAAAGGTCATTAAGCTTTTTAGAAGATAATAATTCCGATGGATTGGGAGGCACAGCGCCCGATGGCATCACACTCAGTGAAGTTGCAACTCCCGAGGGTTGTATTATTTCCGCAAGCTCAGCCTGCCCTATTATGTATTGGGTAAATCCTTGGCTGTTTTTAAGGTCAAGTGCTTCTGAAATCTTGGGTTTACGCAGGTCCAGTTCCAGCAGGGCTACTTTCTGCCCCGATAATGAAAGTGTTACAGCCAGGTTCAATGCAACAAAGGATTTCCCCTCACCGCTCATGCTGGAAGTCAGCAGTATCACTTTCTCATCTTCACCAGCCAGCAAAAACTGCATATTAGTGCGAAGGGCCCTGAACTGTTCCGCTATTACCGTTTTACTCTCTTTAAATACTACTATTTCATCCCCGGAGTCACTATGCCCTATTTCTGCTATGATACCCATTGCCGTCAGGTTTTTAATATCCTCCTTGCCGGTAATCTTTACATTGAATACTTCTTTGATAAAAATCCACAGCCCCGGCAATATAATGCCCAGTGCAAATGCTGCCAGGTATATACGCATTGGTTTGGGGGAGTAGGGTACTGTATCACTTTTTGCAGGGTCTACTATACGTGCGTTAGCCACAGTAGACGATTTGGAGATGGCACTCTCTTCGCGCTTTTTCAACAGGAAGAGGTACAGCTCCTGTTTAATATTCTGCTGGCGGGAGTACTCAAGATATATACGCTCTTCCTCGGGTACTTGCCTTATCTGCGCATCTACAAACCCTGCCCTGCTTTCCAGTTCTTTGATAGATACTTTAACAGCCTGTTTCATTGCAGCCAAAGAACGTACTATGTCCTCCCGAATATTTTCAAGCTGCCTGTCCAGGTTGATTACGAAAGGATTATCTTCCGTATTAGTCATCAACAACGTAGCCCGTTTCAGCTGCAGGTCGTTGTAGCTTTTCATAGCGTTCATCGCGGCGTCATCTTCTACCAGCAACGATGATGGTACTATCCTGTCCCTATTGCGCTCATCATTCAGGTATTGCTCCAGCGATTCTACCACGCTCAGTTTTACTTCTTTCTCTGTTAACNNGTCAGTTTGCGGCTGCTTTTGAATTGTTCAATATTTTTTTCGATACCGGTCAGCTCATAGGTCACACCTTTCAGGCGTTCGTCTATGAATTCTACTGTAGCATCCAGTGTTTTATTCCTATCGTCAATATTTGCCTGGAGGTAAGCATCTATCAGTTCATTCAATATATCTTCTCCACGCTGCGGCAACACATCCGAAATGGAAAGTTGTAAGATCGAGGCTTTGCTTACAGGGTCTACATCCAGTTGACGCAATGTTTTAATAGCCTGGTATTCTGTAGCTTTTATTTCTATGCTGCATTCGTCCAGCTCGTATGAAGGATTAGCCAGCTTTCTCCTGTCCTTAATTACTACTGGCCCAATTGCTAAATTAACCGTATCGCCCCAATTACCCTTCCAAGTGTCTTGCTTATCTGTTATTACAAAACCATTATCCCCTTTAATGGTTATCTGGTATTTATACCTTAGCGGCACATTGCCGTTATCAAATAGGGGAACAAACCTGAATGGGAGGTCTGTATAGTAATACTCACTAGTCTTGATTCTGCCGGGGGCGTAATAATGGATATTCAGTTGCAGTTCATCCACTACTTTTTTCATCAGCGTACGGCTTTTGAAAATTTCTACCTCATTCTCAATATTGGCTGCAGTTGTCTGGAGGCCTNNCCATGCTACCGGTCTTCTTTTCATCTTTTATCAGCACTTTGGCATAGCTCATATACCTGGGCGTGGTATAGCGCAGGTATATATAGGCCGCCAGCAAGGTAATGACTATACATATAGCCAATACAGGCCAATACGCCATTACGGTAGTTAACAGCTTTTCAGTTTTTATGCTGTTGTCGCCGCCTTTCCTTTCTTCTTTAAATATCGGTTCAAGGCTATCCTGCATAGATTTTAGGATGCATGTTTATTACAACCTGGTAGCAAGGGTCACAGCTGCCACCAGTACTGATATAACACCCAGTGTCAGGCTGACAAGCCGGGTTGCCCTTTCATCGCTTGTTCCAGATCTTGCAAACGCTTTAAGCGGTTCAATATATATTTTGTCGCCAGACTGCAAATAGTAATATTCAGACTGGACTATATCAGTCGCATTGAGGCTTACTCTTTTGAATACTGACTCGCCATTTTCCTCTCGGATGATTATCACATTACCCCGCTTACCGCCTAATGACAGGTCTCCTGCCAGGCCAATAGCGTCTATTATATTAATTTTTTCATTTCCAACTATATATAATCCCGGGCGTTTCACTTCTCCCAACACAGTGATGTAAAAATTGGCAATGCGCACGTTTACCAGCGGGTCTTTGTAGTACTTGAGTGCGCGGTTTCTCACAATTTCTTTGACCTCCATGGTTGTTTTACCCTGCACTTCCAGTTTGCCGATTATGGGTATTTCCACCATGCCGTTTTTGTCGACCATATAGCCTTTTATTTCAGCACCGGAACCTTCATCTTCTTTAGCATGTTGTACGGTAGATATGCCCCCGATATTAGCATCAATTGTGGTTACTTCTATGTTTAATATATCCCCTGTTTGTATTACCGGCTCGTTGTAGGCAACATTACGAACCCTTTTTTCAACACCTACGCTATCTGCTACATCCTGAAAATAAGCAACCTGTTTAGCACTATTGCAGGCTGAAAATGCAATGATAGCCACCGACAACAATACAGTTGCCAGGCGGGTTTGAATTCCTGATTGAAAATATTTCATTGTAAATGTGATATTTTGCTCAAATGTAGTGAAAAAGACAGGCGATTTACATAATTGACCTTTACTATTATATAAATAGCGTTTCTCCCGTATATACTAATCACCTGTTTTGCTCAATGATTGCACAGGCAGTTTAGCTGTCATATTAAGTCCGAGTGAATGTAAATGAAGTATGGCCTTATTGCCTTTTATCATCAGCACCTTTCCCTCAGCGTCTTTCAGCGGGCCTTCTTTTACTTTAATATGCTCACCTGCTTTTAGTTCTACTGTGATTTCGGCGTCTTTGTAGTCATTCAGAAAATCCTGGATGGCTTTTATTTCATTGCTTCTTACGACGCCGGGCTTTCCATTCCACCACAAAAACCTCACCGCACCAGGTGTCAGCAATACGTCAACATTGTCCTTTTTATAATCTTCAAGCTGTACGAATATGTAGGACTTAAAGACGGGTTCAGCTACTTTCTTTTTACGGTCGCTCCACTGTCTTATTTCTTCTTTCAGCGGGCAATAGACATTCACCCCCTTTTCCATAAGGAGTGTTGTTACTTTTTTTTCATTACGCGGTTTGGTATATAATACGTACCATTTCATAGTCTTATCCTTTATTTTCCCATAATAACAGCTGGGCGTTTATTTCATCAGAGCTTTGCTTGCCCTCCCATTCTGCCACATCGTATATTATAAACCTTACTTTTTTATTAATCATTTTTTCAGCCTTACTAACCATATCCAGCAGGTACTGCTTGTCTATTTCCCCTACAAAGGTCAGGTCAATAATGCCTGAATCCCTGCCCAATGCATAATCCCCCGTCAGGTACACTTTCTCCAGCTTGCCCATGCGCTCGATGATAGCGTTTATAATCTTGTCTACACCTATGTACTTCAGCAATATGCTATGAATGTCTTTGAACAATGGATGGTGGTCATTTGCTTTATAGAGCTTCTTATTGCCTTTGTTTTCTGACAGCAGCATATTAGCTTCTTCAAAGCGGTTCAACTCCACCCGCACGCTGTTGGTACTTTCGTCAAATTCCTCGGCCNNGAACAATCGCAACAGTAGCTTTATCCTGGTCCTGGATGATATTAGTGTTTCCAGCATGTCAATATTTTTAAGAACTCTTCCCTGACGGCATGGCTTCGCCACTGTCAGTCACATTACAGACGACAACAGGTTGAGTAAAATAATTACTCAACCTGTAACAAAAATAATAATAAAATATGCTAAAGTAAAGGGGTGCAGCCCTATTTATAATGCAAGAGTTTTGATGTCTTCCTGGGCTTTTACGAAGTCTTTGTGCTTGCCTATATCCAGCCAATAACCCAATATGGGGAAGGAAACCAACTTTTTGCCCTGGCTGATGATAGAATCCATCAGGTCGGTCACATTGTAAAACTCATTATGTGGCACGAGTGACAGCAGTTCTTTTTTGATAATATATATACCTGCATTTGAATAATAGGTGTAACAAGGTTTCTCTTTCAAGGCGTTTACAAAGTTCCCGTTGTCCACCTCCATTACTCCGTATGGCACTTCTACACTATACATCGTAGTCGCTACCGCCATGTCGGCACCCGACCTGATAAAAGTCTGGAAGAAACCGTTGAAGTCAATATCTGTAAGCAGGTCAGAGTTCATCACCATTACATAATCATGCTCCAGTTCTTCCACCATCTTTACAGAACCCAATGTACCCAGTGGTTTATCCTCGTGTACGTATTTTATTGATACACCTTTGTCGCTGCCATCTTTAAAATAGTCTGCTATTTTATCGGCCAGGTAGTTGACGCTCAGGTATATATTTTTGATACCGTATTTCCCCAGCCTGTCTATGTTGTGCTCCAGTATTGGTTTATCGCCTACGTGCAGCATCGGTTTTGGCGTATCAGCAGTTAATGGCATCAGGCGCTGGCCACGGCCGCCAGCCATGATGAATACATCCGCCGGAACTATCGACTGTATCTCAGACAGGTTGAGGATACGTACAACTTTCCTGCTCCTGTTTATTATCGGCACCACCATGAAGTTCCTTAACCTCATGTTGTTGAAATCTGTTTTATTTACTTCATCATCGAATACAAACAGCGGGTCGGGCTGCAGGTAATCGGTCAATGGATGGTCGAATGTAAGGCCTTTGATAAACCCCCTGCGCAGGTCACCATCGGTCAATGAACCGATGAGTTTTTCCTGCTCGTCCACCACTATGAGAATGGTATTTTTCTTGAGGTCGTTCAGCTTGATAAGCGCGTCGCGAACCGTATCGTGGATGAATAAAATGTGTTTTTTGTCTGTGTTGTTCATAGTACTTTTCTTTTTCCTTATCCTTATACCATGCAAAGTATTACCTGACACCGTATATAGTAGAAAAAGGCTAATGGGATAACATCAGAACAACATGGTGATAACAAGCTGTTTACATTTCCGGAAAGCCGCCTGTTTGTCTCTGCCGCTCTTTAACTATTATCTGTGTTATCGGTTCTTGTCATTTAACTCGTTATCAGATGTATTTTTATTTGTCTCGTTGAGACCGCTATCGCTAAGTTGGTGTCGTTTTGTATCGTTTTGTATCGCCGCGGGGGTATCAGCCTGAAATTTTTCAGCNNACCCCTTTTCTGCATACTCCCGTGCCATGTGCGGGTTATGGCGTAACGATTCGGCACGCAGGCCGGGGTAGTAGTCGGGACCATAACGCATCTCGTTATATTCCGCCAGTTCATCTACAAACCGCCTATACGACGGGGTATTCGACTTTTCGGCAACAGGTTCATCAGCAGACTTCCCCTTGCGGGCGTACCAGTCATTCGCCAGCTTCGTATCGGCCTCTATGGCGCGTATAATCATAAACGGTGGCATATCGGTTTCCACCATTTCCAGCCTGTCTTTTACGCGGTAGTATTTCTTGATTTTCACTTCTCCGGCTATGATGGCGCGTAGCTGTTTGCGTTTCAACAACATGGTGGCGTATTCCTGCTCCGCCAGGCGCTGTTCTTCCTCATGATATTTGGTAATCGCTTCCTGCTGGGTGGCCGCCAGCCGTTCGCTGATGTACTGCCTGACATCNNCTTTGTCTTTGTCGCCCGAGAGGAGGTAATGGTGGGCGAAGAGTTCGTGTTCTATTTTCATAATGATGGCTTTTGCGCCGGCTATTCGGGTCGCGGACGGGTTTTACATGATGTTATACAAATATAGCAATTTTATGGTGAATTGGCAAAAATAAAAATAGGTGTTGTGTGTCTGGCGCGGGGCGAGATTATTTCGTTCATGATGTCTTTTATTGTCTCAATGATTGCTTCGCAGTTGCCACGCTTCGCTCGCAATGACAGGAGTTGGGGGTGGGTTATGTTGTGTGTCGGGCGCGAAAGGCCCCTGGCCCTAAAGGGAGATGTTATGTGATAGGTGTGAGTGGACCTGTATTGCGTGCGGGATACTTCTTCTTCCCCGTCATGGCGAGTGAGTAACGCCCGTGGCGTTATGAGCGTGGCCATCTCACCCAAACGTGGGTTGTGTATTGATTTGGGGTCCCTCGCGGGAACGGCACAAAAACTTTTCTCGTTTCAGTTTGCAACTGAAATGCTGAATGAGACGCAGGTCTGTGACCGGTATCTTCTGTTCATCGCTCCATCATCTGCACCTGAGCCCTGCCAGGCACACCCTTGCTTTTATTGCTGATT
>DINJ01000256.1:0-172 GCA_002423665.1 Bacteroidetes bacterium UBA5543
GCGAACAATGGCCTGCACATAGTGCGTATAACGGCAGCGGGTAGGGTACATATACTCAAGTTTATTGCTAACCGGTAGTAACGCTCGGGAATATTATTGCCAAAAGGCTGCTCAAACGAGCAGCCTTTTGATTTAGGGCAAAATAGTAAAGGGTACCCTATGGATACCCTTT
>DINJ01000256.1:365-4225 GCA_002423665.1 Bacteroidetes bacterium UBA5543
AGCATATGGTGCTCGCACATAGAATACAATTCTATGTCCTTTACAATCACCATTTCACTATATGTTTCGTGAAACTTGGCGGATTCCAATATAGCGCGGGCATCCATCTGGTAGCCCTGTGTCAGGTATTGCATAGCTTTAGCAACACGTTCAGGAGTTTTTTGCAGCCCTTCACGATCCGCATCTTCACCTAATTCGGTGATGATGCTACGGTAGCTGTTCACCAGGCTATCCGTAGTGGCTTCGCTGTATTCTTCCTTCTTTTTGTAAGACATGTATATGTTCAGATTAGCCGTAATATTCTACATATATACGGGGTGTTTCCTGTAATTTAATATAGTGGAGCCGGGCGCCTTCTTTTTCAATATGAGGTTTTAATTCATTCCAGATGGCAATAGCCAGATTTTCCGCGCTGGTAAATTNNATTTGCCTTTCATAAAAGGTACATCCAGGTTCAGGTTGCGGTGGTCAACCTGTTCAACTATTACGTCCTTCACTAAGTTGCCCAAGGTTTTTGCATTGAATACAAAACCTGTTTCAGGGTGTGGCTCGCCTTTTATAGTTACAAACAGCTCATAGTTATGTCCGTGCCAGTTAGGGTTGGCACATTTGCCGAAGACGTCCAAGTTTTTTTCTTCGCTCCAGCTCTCATTATACAGTTTGTGGGCTGCATTGAAATGCTCCACTCTTGTTAGGTAAACCATTGTCAGTTTTTAAATTATCCTGCAAAATTAGCTTTACTGTAGCTTTTACACAAAAATGTAGTTATTTGTAGTATGAAAATACTGCTGACAGCAGCCACAGGGGCGGAAATAGCCCTATCAATAAAACACATAGCCTCAGCAGGAATTGAGGTGAAACCCCTTGTTTTTGATTATTCGGGGCATATGGTAACTTTTGCTGTAACAGGTGTGGGGGCTGTAGCTACAGCGTATAATCTTACACGTTTGCTTGCTTCAGGGGAATACGACCTTGTGATACAGGCGGGTATAGCAGGCAGTTCAGACAGGGATATTTCTTTAGCCGAGGTGGTAGCTGTAGGTAAGGACAGGTTTGCTGATTTGGGGGTGGAAGATGGGGCGAATTTTATAGATGTATTCGATTTGGGGCTGGATAAGCCGGATGAACCGCCATATGCCAATAAGTGGTTGCTTAACCCCAACCTTGGTGAACTCAATATACAGCTGAAGGTAGCTGACGCTATAACAGTTAATACAGTGACTGGTAGTGAAGCCTCGGTGGAGCGTCTGCAACAATCATTCCCTGGTATACTGGAGAGTATGGAGGGTGCGGCATTTCACTATGTCTGCCTGCGGGAAGGGGTGAAATTTGTCCAGATAAGGGCTGTGTCGAACTATATAGAGCGCCGAAACCGGGAAAATTGGAAGATAGAAGAGGCACTGGCGAACCTGAATGAATACCTGGTGAAGTATATTAATGGAATTCAAGATATATAAGTTTGTTGTGTGACCAGTGCTAAAATGGGGTATGATATAAAAAGCAGGGGTTATGGTAGTAAAATGGCGAGAGATGGAACTATACTCGGTTAGCAATGAATTTTCAAGATTTTTTGGTAAAACCTTAGGCTCACATTAAAAAATTAAAATTCTGCTATTTTTAACTATTCCCCCTCTATTATTTATAAGATAAAAAATATATCTTGTACGCTTGTATGAAAATTCAGGCAGGTCAAAATATTTGGACACGTAAGTATCTTAATTAATTTTGTTACCGCTCTAACATTTAAAAAAAACAAAGAATTGTGGCGTACGAAAACAAAAACTTCAGCGACAACCGTAACAACGAAAGCATTTACAGTAAGCGAATAAGGGCCGGGAAAAGAAGGACGTATTTTTTCGATGTAAGGTCTACACGCGGAAATGACTATTTCATCACTATTACTGAAAGCAAAAAAAGGTTTGATGACAACGGCTATGAAAGGCATAAGATGTTCCTGTACAAAGAGGACTTCAATAAGTTTATAGCAGCACTGAACGAGACGGTTGATTATGTGAAAACCGACCTGATGCCTGATTTCGATTTTGATGCATTTAATCATGATAATGAAGATGGTGAAGGTGCAGATGGAGAATATAGCGGCAGCGGTAATACTTACGTTGCGCAGCAACAAGAGACAGTAAAGGAAAACATAGTTAACGAGCCTGAAGCTTCTGCGGTTGCGTCAACTAATGATGACAGCAATGTAGACGACTGGAAGATATAACCGGCAATAACATTCGATAGAAAAAAGCCGTCCATTGGACGGCTTTTTTAATATCTATAACTGTTCGCCTNNGGTTTCTTCATAATAGCATATATCTCAATGGCAAAGCCAATCAATATCATGAGCGGCGCTATTGTGATGCGCATAGTGCTGTATATCTCATCGTAGTTGAACGTAGTGGGGTCTTCGTTTTTACCGCCTGACATCAGCATAAAACCGATGACTACCAGTACCACACCTGCCAGCATCCATATATAGTTGCTCTTATCAAACAGGAAATCCTGTTGGGGGGCTTGTTTCTGCGCGCTTGTGTTGTTGCTTTTAGACATAATAGCAATATTACTTAAAGATTTTTAATAAAGATCATCCACATGCATTTTCAGGTATTTCAATACCGAGCGGTGCGTGCTGACTACCGAAATGAGTACACCTAATACAATCATACTCAACATCAGTAATATTATGGATGAGGTTTTGTGCAATATTTTCAAAGACGGCAGCATACTTTCTGCATAGGCTATTACTATCCACAACCCTACCATGGCTATTACGCCGCTAATGGCCCCGTTGATAATGGCGCGCCTGTCGAAAGGTCGGGTGATAAACCAGCGCGTGGCTCCCACCATCTGCATGGTTTTTATGAGGAAGCGGTTGCTGAACATAGCCAGGCGTACCGTATTGTCTATCAATATCACTACTACCACAAACAGCAATAGGGCAATAGAGCCTAGTATGATACCAATTTTGCGGAAGTTGCTGTTCATATTGTCCACAATGACATTGGGATAAGACACGTCACGAACGATATTACTCTGCATAACGAACTGCTTGATTTCGTCCAGGCTTTGAGGGTTTACATACGCCGCCTTCAGGTTGAGCACGATGGAGGGGTAAAGGGGGTTGAAATCCAGCAGTTCAGTAAAATCTTCGCCACCCGATGAGAAAAACTTTTCAGCAGCTTCCTCTTTGGTAATCATTTGTGCTTTCTTCACAAAAGGCTGTTCCTCCAGTATGCCATTCAGTTTCAGCATCATCTCGTCGCGGGTATTGTCATGCAGTATAACTTCTACCTGTACGTCTTCTTTGAAGACACGGGTGAGCGTACGGCCATTGAGCACCAGCCATCCCAATGTGCCCAACAGGAACAATACCAATGAGATGCCGATAATGGCGTATATATATGAAGGTTTTGCTTTCTTACTGATTGCCATGATAATCTGAAGTGCCAAAAGTATAAAATTAATACAGAATTAGGACGGGCGGCAGAAGGTGGTTTTTATTTTAACAAATCTTCATACCGGCGCCGGAGTTGTGTAGCTATCGTGCTATTGAGTATCTTAGCCCCATACATAAAATATATGCAGGACCTGAGACAGTTTTTTACAGAACAACATTTTATAGAAACCGTACCGGAGGGTAGCTATGAGCCCATGCAATGGGGGGCGAATATCAGCTATGCCATTGGAGATGATTTTGACTGGGAAGAAGCAGATATAGTGATAGTGGGATGCGGCGGATATGATGCCGACGCGGACAACAGCGGGGTAGATGCTATACGCAGGGAACTATACAGCATGTATGGCTGGCACAGTAATATAAAAATTGCCGATTCCGGGAATATATTGAAAAGGGGCAA
>DINJ01000182.1 GCA_002423665.1 Bacteroidetes bacterium UBA5543
GCTTATTCTCTTCCGTATCAAAGTAGGTCAGCTTCTTTTTGCTGAACTCCTGGTGGCGGCTAAGGTCGTAATCGGTGCGGCTATGTATGCCTTCCACTTCTTTAAAACCCCAGTCGGGGAAGTTATATTCTATATCGCAGGCAGCATCGGCATAGTGAGCCAGCTTCACATGGTCATGAAAATGATATTGCTCCGCAGGTATGNNCTGCGCTATACCGAATGGTATCTTCATACGGCCCGTCTTCTGCACATTCAGAAAGTTGACAAAAATACCCTGTGCCGTTTCAGGACGCAGGTACACCATATCGCTCTCCTCTGCCACGCTGCCCATCTGCGTGCCAAACATCAGGTTGAACTGGCGGATATCCGTCCAGTTGCCCGTGCCACTGATGGCACATTTAATACCGTTTTCTTCTATCAGTTGTTTCAGCCCGGCAAAGTCGTCTGCCGCCAGCAGGGCTTCCATTTTATGTATTAAAGCCTTACCTGTGGTTTCGTCCAGTGTAGCGGCGTGCGCTTCAATCAAGTGGTCAACACGGTAGCGTTTTTTGCTATCCTTGTTGTCTATCATAGGGTCGTTGAAGTTGTCAACGTGCCCGCTGGCCTTCCAGGTAGTGGGGTGCATGAATATGGCGGCATCTATACCCACTATATTATCGTGCATGCGCGTCATGCTGTACCACCAGTAATCTTTGATGTTTTTCTTCAGCTCGGCGCCCATCTGCCCGTAATCGTACANNGAGAGGTTTTTGTGTCGGCTGCCAGGTGTCCATATTTCACCCCAAGATAAAAACTGCTAACAGCGGTTAATATTTATTGCACATTATATAGATATAAATGACATCCCTCCGTCATCACAAAGCACTGATAACAAGTGTTTTACAAAAATATTGGAGGTTATGTACTACGAAAACCTCTTTGGAGGTTTAATCAAATATCATCTATCTCAGTCACTTCTAACGGCCGCACCAGTTCGTACCTCTTTGCGAAGTTGCACCAGCGGCAATCTTCTTCACCACAGCCTTTACTAAACTCGTGGTTCATAATCCTGACATAGCTTTGCCTTAATTGGGTACGAACTATCTCCTCATCCTTTTCAAACACAGGTACCTGTATCCGCTTGAATTGGCCGCTTGTTTTGCCCTTTTGTATAAAGTCGAACATCCCCATGCGTACCCGCCAGTTGCGGTCTTTATAGTTCTCTATCAGCAGCTTATAAAATACCATCTGCCGCCAGTAGTCACCGCCTTCAGGGTTGGCCTCGTTAGGTGGCAGGGTGTATTTGGTAGCGCTTTTGTCAGGGTCGCCGGTTTTATAGTCTATCACATCGCAATATTCCCCGTCAAATTCTATCTTGTCTATTTTACCTGTTACCGGCACACCGTCCAGCACATAGCGGGGTATCTTGTATTCTATCTCCACATCGCGGGCAAATTCGTTGATGTATTGGTTGTAGTATTCTTCCAATGCAGTATGTCCCTGCTCGGTCCGGCGTTTATACTGGTCAGGCGTCAGGCTGGCGGCTTCCATACTCAACCCGAAGTTGAAATAACTGATCAGTTCTTCCTTAGTGGGGAACACACGGTTCCTGTCCTGCATCGTGCGGAAGAAACGCTCTATGGCATAGTGCACCGCGCTACCAAACGCCAGCGCGTCATTCTTCTGAAAGGGCACCTTCAGTATCGTTTCATAATAAAAAGTAACGGGGCAGTTGATATACTTACTCAGCGAAGTATAGCTCATGGTAAACTGTTGCAACACACGTTCTATCCATTGGTGGTTGGCCAGTTGTATACGCACCTCGGGCACAGGCTTCATCGCCCATGCTATATGCTGCGTCAGTTCTTCTTCACTTACAGTAGTTTTTACACGCTCCTCTTCGGTACTTATCTCATCTATAAACACGGAATGTTCCATAGGCTTGCCCGCCCTGTCAGCGGCGGCGTACGATACATGCAGGTGTTTTTTAGCACGTGTGAGCGCCACGTAAAACAGTCTGCGGGCTACTTCTGTTTTGTAGGTCTTGTCTTTATCGTCATCGGTGCGGGTGATAGTGTCCGGCAGTTTGTAATCCATATTGCTGCCCTTTTTTGCTTCCCAGTAGTTTTTGGTGCACCCTACCAGGAATACATATTCAAACTCATTGCCCTTGGCGCCATGCGCTGTGTACAGGTGTACGCCGTTTTCCGCCTGTATATTTTTTTGCAAGGGCAGGGCAATGTTTTCGCCTTTCATCTGCTCTATCATCAGCAGCAGGTCTATAGCTTTTATTTTTGCATCGCGACTATGCAGCTCTTTTACATACTCAAAGAAGGTATTGAGCACCTGTATATTCCATGTATATTCTTTGCCCCTTGCCAGGTAATGAACAATACCGCTTTCATACACCAGTTTTTCTACCAGCAAGGGCAGCGGCAATTCGTTCAGTTGTGTAAGCCAGTGGTTGATGTTTTTGCCCATGCGGGTAATGGCATCAAGGCTGCTGAGTTTGAGGGTGTGCAGCATCAACCCATTGGATATAACCATACGCCAGTAACCCAGCGTTTTATCTTTACCTTTATTCTGCTGCATAAACAGCGATAGTGATGCAATGTCTACCGCATCTATACCATAGCAGGGCGTGTGCATGATTTCGAACAACAGGTGTTCACCGCTGAAAGCCTGCGCGTTTTCTTTCACTAAATAGTCCAGCAGCTTCACTACATGGTCCACTACGGGCAGCTCCAGTATATTCACCGGGCGCTTTACCGAGTAGGGGATATTCTTCCGCTCTAATAATGCTATGATATTATCCGCTTGCTTGTGCTGTGCGTACAGTATGGCTATATGGTTGAGTGGTACATTTGCTTTTTGCAAGGCTTCCACCTGCATAATGATGTCCGCTTCTTCGTGCAGCACATTGGTATATTCTTTTATTACGGGTGTTACATCTTCTTTCCCCTCCCTGAATCGCTCTGCCGCTGCAATGATATTTTTATCCAGCCGCAGTTCGTCCAGTTGGTTGATAAGGCGTTGCTGGTTCTGTTCTATTGTCGCCATCGCCTTATCCAATATGGGTTGCGACGAGCGGTAGTTTTGCGGCAGAATAACCACGTTGATAGTTTCGCGATAACGTTCGTAAAACTCCACGATGTTTTTTATCCGAGCTCCCTGGAACTCGTATATGCTTTGGTCATCATCCCCCACCACGAAAATGTTGGGGTCGTCCCAGTATTCAGTCAATAGTTTCAACAGCTCATTCTGCGCACCATTCGTATCCTGGAACTCATCCACCAGTATAAACTGGTTGCGCTCCTGGTAACTAAGCAGCAGTGCAGGGTTCTTTTTAAATGCCTCCAGCACCCACAGTATCATATCATTGAAATCGTACCAGCCCCGCTTACGCATCTTAGCGGTGTAGGTGTCAAAGAGCAGCGCCGCAGCACGGGTGGTATTCATCTTCCTCGTTTCATCATCTATGGCAGCTTGTTTCAGGTCGCCCTTGGCATAACCCTTTCCCGCACGTTTGTAAATATACTCTTCCCGCTCGGGCAGGCTGGCTAAATATTCATCCACTGCATCACTGATGTTTTGCGCGGAGATATTCTCCCGCTTCATCATGTCAAACAGCCTGTCCAGGCGAAAGACATCGTAATATATATCCCCGCTCAGCCTGCGCAGTTCATGGCCTTTAGGCAGTTCGTCCAGCATTTCGCGCAATAAGGTTGTTCGCTCCAAATCGCTCACAGGCTGCAATGGCCTGTCGCTGAAAGCATCACTGTTATTCTGTATGACATTATTACAAAAAGCGTGAAATGTACCTATGTTCCNNTGCGGCGCATAGCGTTGGTAGCTTCATCGGTATAGGTAAGGCAGAGTATCTCGTTGGGCTGCACCTGTGCTTCACTGCGCAACAGGTTGGCTATGCGCATGCTCAGCACTTCGGTTTTGCCCGTGCCGGGGCCGGCTATTACCATCACAGGGCCATATATGGCATTCACTGCTTCCTGCTGCTGCTGGTTCAGCTTGCTGTACCGCTCCAGGAAAGCCGCTTCAATTACTGACATAGTATGTGAAGATACAAAGCTTCAGGAATACCAGCTATCCCTTATTTTTGTACGTATGAAGACTTTGTACACCATATTAATTATGCTTTGCTTACTGCAGGCCATTAACTGTACAGCCCAAAAAGCGGGCAAGACAAAATCATATAAGGATAATGCTGAAATACCTTCTTTTGAAATACTCTTAAAAGATGGCACCGTATTCAACACTGACAGCATTCCTGCAGGACAGCCTGTGGTGATGATATTCTTCAGTACAGATTGCAGCAAATGCCGCATGTTCGTCAGGGAGTTGCAGGGCAACTACGCCCCCTTCAAAGACACCCGCATATATATGGCTACCCCTATGACGATGGACGGCGCGCTTATCTTCGCACACGACGTGGGGTTAGATTTNNCCACCAAAATTTCGTGAAGCCATATTATGATATATCTGGGTTACCGGCGGTAGTTGTGTATGATAGCAATAAACAATTCGTTCAACGCTTCAACGGCGAATTCACTGCAGGAGAAGTAATTAAATCCGTAGAAAACCTTAAATAACACTACTTCTTCTTCAGTAATGCACTGAGAGGATGACGCAAATTGTTGTATTCCATCAGGTCTACCTTGATGCTGCCGATGAGTATCGGGCTGTCTATACGAACCGGTATATGGTTTTCATCATCAGTTACCCAAACCACCATTTTCTCTCCTCCTTTGAACATGGTACCCTCTATCAAAAGCGGGGCTAATTTTATTGCTTTGAATGTACCGTACTTGGTTTTAATCACCTCCTTGCCCACATACCTGATGTATAGGCTGTACACCTGGTCATCCAGGAACATATTGAAAGGTATTTTATCACCCGGCTTATATTTATTATAGTCAATATTACGGGCGTAATAGACAGTTGACAGTACATCCTGTACGCAGTTAGGAATATTATACACCCCATTGGTAGAGATAGCCTGGTTGCGGTCGTGGTTGAACGTAACGTTGTTTTTAAATTTAAAGCCCCCCTCGTTTACGTCACGCAAAAATTTTACAGGCATCAGGTTGGTGGTATCTATATAACTCTCGTACACATNNACACATCATACACTTTATAAAACCACTCGTAAGAAGAATAGGTCTGGCCTACGCCTTTTACATAATACACTGGCTTGTTATTATAATTGGTGAGCTGAGTGGTAAATGTAGCGGTGCCCGCACCTGCCCATATCATACCCATGTTATAGTATACCTTGAACACTACTTTCTCGCCATGTTTGAAGCTACGGTTTTTAATACCGCAAAAATCATTGTGTTGCGCATTTGTGCTTGCACCCCACATCAGCATGAGTATCACCAGTCCTGTATGCAATATCCTGTTCATAATCTATTCAAATTTCATTTGTTTGCGCGTATTGCTATAACAATTTATCGTTAACGCAGAAACCGCATCCTTAATAATAATATACTACCCAATACCGCAGGCAGCACCAGGTTGATGAGCCATATGCCCACTGTAGCCACCAGTATACCTACAGTATTTTCTGAAAAATGGTGGAATAAATACAAACCCACCTGCCCGCGCTCGCCAAGTTCCACCAGTGTTATGGATGGTATTACGGTTATTACCCAAAAGAACAAGGCAGACATCCAGTAACCATCAAAAGCGGGCATATTAACATTCATATAATACAGTAGAAACAAATACTGTGCCGTATAGATGCTATATCTTAACAACGAAATAGATAAAATTGTTAATTGCTGCCTTGATGTGAACCTTTTTAACAATGCTTTATATACCCTGAAGCGGCGCAGCCATTTTATGCGCTCTATTAACGGAAGCCATGTTTCAAAACGCCAGAAGGCTATGCCCAGTATGATAGTAATCATGGCCGCTATTACCAGCAGCACCATAGCGAAAGGGTGGTAAAAATTCAGGTTGAAATATACCAGCCCTATAGTGCCGAATACAAACAGGGTTAGCATTTGCGTCAACGCACCCAGCACTGACACACTCACGAGGCGTAGTGTGTTTTTACGTTTGAGATACAATAGCCTGCCTGGATATTCGCCCAGGCGGTTGGGCGTCACCAGGCTGAACGCTATACCACCCAGGTAACTGGCCAACGCACCACGATAACTGAGCGGCTGCGCCGAACCAGCCAATATCTGCCATTTTTTCGCCTCCAGCAGCAGGTTGATGGGCATAAGTATTATACATAACCATAAAAAATACTCAGGCCCTGTTTGCCATATGGCATCCCAGTCCACCTTGTTCAGCTGCTTCAGCACCTGCAGATATATACCCCATAGCAGCAGCAATGATATACTGCCACCAAGCAGGTAATTGAGCCATATTTTGGTACTTTTGTTCAAATCAACGCTAAGATATTGAAAACCAACCCCGATATCATACTAGGTATCGACCCCGGTACACTTGTTATGGGCTACGGATTGATTTCCGTGAGCAAAAATAGTGTTTCGCTGGTGGAAATGGGGGTATTGCAATTGGCCAAGCAACACGACCATGCTGAAAGGCTGAAACTCATCTTTCAGAAGATGGAAAACCTGATAAAAAACCACAAACCGATGGCGGTAGCTATCGAAGCTCCTTTCTTTGGCAAAAACGTACAAAGTATGCT
>DINJ01000146.1:0-198 GCA_002423665.1 Bacteroidetes bacterium UBA5543
GGATTAAAAAAGTGTGTGCCGCAGAAATGCTGTTGAAAATCTTCGCTCCTGCCCTCCGCCATCATGCGTATGGGTATGCCCGATGTGTTGGTAGTAATCAGCGAGCCAGGCTTGCGGTGTTGTTCTATTTTCTCAAATACATGTTGTTTGATGTCCAGCCTTTCTATCACAGCTTCTATCACCCAGTCGCAGTCGGCT
>DINJ01000146.1:283-2170 GCA_002423665.1 Bacteroidetes bacterium UBA5543
TTTAGTGTCGCCTGTAGAGCATCATTCACTATCCTGTTGCGCCAGCCCGGGTTGTCAATGGTTATGCCTTTAGCCTTGTCCCGTTCTGTCAGTTCGTGGGGGATGATATCCAGTAACAGCACCTGCACGCCTATACCTGCAAAATGTGCTGCTATCCTGCTGCCCATTACCCCGCTGCCTACCACCGCCACCTTTCTTATTGGCCTGTTCATATATCCTGCCTGTTTTAGCTACACAATTTAACGAAAATCAGCNNGAATATCTTAACAGGGGGCACTTAACCCCTGTTAGTCTTCACTCCTTTTATCAGCAGCCACAGGCATAGTGCAAATTCTGTAATTACCGCGGTGGATACCACCAACATTTCACTTATGCCCGCGTACTCAGGTGACAAGAAGTTGATGAAACAATCCACTAAATAGCTCACAGAAGCGATAGTCATCATCCCACCCAGCAGCTTGGGGAACAATGGCGATTTGCAGAACAGGTAGCCCAGCAGCATACAACTGAAACCGAAGAACACGCCGCTTATTAAGTAGCCATTGCCGTGCATCTGCAGGTACAACATCACCTGCGCCTGTACCTGTTCAGGTTGAAATGCCGATACATAGGCTGTGCTTTCCAATACGTTCAGCACATTGTAATAGTTGAGCAGGTTAAGGCCTATTATAGCTGCCTGTGCCAAACGCAGGAAAGCTGCGCCCAATGCCAGCACCTTATTCACCGACCTCAGCAGTATATAGAACAACACGCCTACCCCCACATCGCATATCGCCATAATCATATCGGAAGCAAAACCCATGCGGTATAGTCCTTTTGCCGCCAGTATATTCTGTATGGTAGCAGCGCCATCACCGGGCACTATCAGCGTACCACGTACAAACATCTCGCTGAACAGTCCGCAGATGATAATTACTAAATAGAGCAAGCCCGCCATCCTTGCATTTTTCTTTGCAGTTGCACCCGTCATTGTTAAAGTTGTCGTCATTTTCGTTTTTTTAATGTTATTACTGAATTACAGGTGCAAAAGTACTTGCGGCCCTACCCGCCATTCATTGACTTTTGGTAAGAAATGGGATGGCATGTCCGGAACATGGGTTACACTCCAATCTTAAACCCAGACTAAATTTATTTTTAAATAACTATTATTTTGAGTATATTTGCTATTATAAATCCGCCTTCTTGAGGCAGCAATTCTATTTATCCTTGAAAACAGATATATATAAAAAGCACACACGCCCCCTTTATCGAAGCCCCCTGTAAGCCAAACAACTTTTAAACCCATTTTTCGGGAACAAAATGGAACAATTGTCCCACCGGGGCTGCGGAAAATCACTATAAACTGAAAATCAATTACTTAGCAAATGCTCCATCTTACAAATCTCAAAAAATGGCAATCCCGTACGTACGGGAGNNTTGGCAACACTTGGGCAACACTTGGGAACGATTACATAAAACATATCTACATATCAACTAATTACCCTATTAACCTACTGCCTTATTAACCATTTACCCCAACAACCAATTATCTTTGCCCCTTATGCAGTCTTTACAGGAACAGATAAAACAATACGAACAGGAAATAGCCACTACCACCCCGGCCAATGCAGCCGAGTTGGAGGCATACCGCATAAAATTCCTGGGTACTAAGGGAATAGTGAAAGAGCTCTTCAACGAAATGAAGAACGTGCCCAAAGAACAGAAGAAAGACGCAGGCCAATTGCTCAATGCGTTCAAGCAAGCAGCAGAGGCTAAGTTTGAAGAATATAAACACCTGCAACAGTCAGGCAACGACAGCAACAGCGGCATAGACATATCATTGCCGGGTACGCAATTGCCGGTAGGCTCGCGCCACCCACTACGCATGGTGGAGAACCAAATCATCTC
>DINJ01000146.1:2191-2499 GCA_002423665.1 Bacteroidetes bacterium UBA5543
AAGACGTTTCATTTGCTGATTTGAAGCAAACACTCTACTATTTTGTAACTGAGATGTTTGGCGAGAATACAAAACTGCGCTTCCGCCCGTCCTACTTCCCCTTTACAGAGCCCAGTGCGGAGATGGATATATCTTGCACGGTATGCGGCGGTAGCGGATGCAGCCTGTGCAAGCATACAGGTTGGGTAGAGATATTGGGTTGCGGTATGGTACACCCTAATACATTGCGCAACTTTGGTATAGACCCCGAAGTATATACCGGTTATGCCTTCGGTATGGGCGTGGAGCGTATAACACAAATAAAATAC
>DINJ01000146.1:2619-2911 GCA_002423665.1 Bacteroidetes bacterium UBA5543
CCAATATAGGCAACGAAGCGCTGGAGCGTGGTGTACGCAAGATGGTATATGTCAGCTCCATAGCGTCATTGGGCCGCAGCAAAGAAGGTGAGGAAATAACCGAAGAAGAACAGTGGGAAGAAAGCCGCTACAACTCGGTATATGCAGAAAGTAAACACAATGCGGAACTGGAGATATGGAGGGGGCAGGGCGAAGGCCTTAATGCCGCAATCATCAATCCAGGCATCATCATCGGCGAGGGCGATTGGGACAATGGCTCTGCCGCCCTGGTAAAGGTGGTGTATAGCGAGTT
>DINJ01000150.1:0-212 GCA_002423665.1 Bacteroidetes bacterium UBA5543
CTCTGTTACTTGCGCTTCAACTCTAAAAAGACGGGACAATGGTCAGAATGTTTTACATCCGGGAAGATGGCCGCCTGCTTCAGCCTGCCGGCCAGGGGTTCCGTCACATTAAAATAATCAATACGCCAGCCCTTATTCTGCGCCCTTACCGAGGGGAAACGCTGGCTCCACCATGTGTAGTGGTGCGGGTCTTTATTGAAATGGCGAAATGT
>DINJ01000150.1:220-388 GCA_002423665.1 Bacteroidetes bacterium UBA5543
GCTCGAAAAACTTATCCATCCAGGCCCTTTCTTCAGGCAGGAAACCGCTACTCTTTTTATTACCTACAGGATTGTGAATGTCTATCTCCCTATGGCAGATATTATAGTCGCCACAAACGATTAATTGCGGGCGTTCTTTCCGAAGTACATCCAGGTATTCAAAAAACT
>DINJ01000150.1:431-6652 GCA_002423665.1 Bacteroidetes bacterium UBA5543
CCAGTCTATAAAGCCTTTTTTAATAGCAGCACGTATTCCGTTTACGTTGTACGATACTATCCTCATTGTATATTTGGTTGTATGGTAGCACGCAGGCCTTTAGCCCAGTTTACCAGTGTTTCTATTTCCTGCGCATTCAGCACAGCGTCTTTATGCACCCATGTGTAACTTTCCAACGGCATTTCTTTCTCTTCCACCAGTTCCACAACTTCTTCAAGTTTGTGATCAGCCTTTTTAGGAGAATATGCCGCGAACTCAGAAAAATTCAATTCTTCTTTTCCTTCGTTAATATGATTTTGCAACCACCAACCCACAGGTTGAATATTAGTGTACCAGGGATAGTTGGTATTGTTGCTATGGCAGTCGAAGCACGCCCTCTTCAAAATGCTTTCCACCTCGGNNATCATTAGCAGAAGGCAGTTCTGAAATGTTCCTTTCGGGCCTGATGAACTGTATCAGCACCAATGCTATCAATAAGCCATAGAGAATCTTCTTTACCATATCTGTTGTTGTTTACCACAAGGTAAAAAAATGTGGTAAACTCAGTTACCGCATTCGGGAAAATTTATTTTAAGGTTTCATCCAGCCATTTGAAAAACTCCCTGTGCCAGGCTACACCATTGTGCGCATGCAATATCCAGTGGTTCTCGTTGGGGAAGTATAGTAGTTTGCTTTTTATGCCTCTCAGTTGTGCTGCCTGAAAAGCCTCCAGCCCCTGCTCGATACCTACCCTGAAATCAAGGCCGCCTTGTATAATCATAATCGGTGTATTCCATTTATCAACGTATTGACTGGGGTCGAATTTGCTGTAAGATTCGTGTGGAGGTTTTTGCCAATATGGGCCACCGATATCAAAATTAGCAAACCACAATTCCTCAGTTGTGCCATACCAACTCTTCAGGTCGAACAGGCCATCGTGCGCAATGAATGATTTAAACCTGTTGTTATGTATGCCCGCCAGCATGAATACGCTATAGCCACCATAGCTGGCACCTACGCAGCCCAGGCGGTCGGTGTCAACATATGGCTCTTTAGCTATTTCATCTATAGCAGCCAGGTAGTCCTGCATAGGTTTACCACCCCAATCTTTACTGATAGATTCATTCCACTGCGTACCCCAGCCCGGCATACCATGACGGTTGGGCGCAACCACTATATAACCGTTAGCTGCCATCAACTGGAAATTCCACCTGAAGCTGTAAAACTGTGACAATGCAGACTGCGGCCCACCCTGGCAATAAAGCAGTGTCGGGTATTTCTTCATAGGATTGAAATCTGGCGGATATATTACCCATACCCCCATCTGCTCTCCGCTGCCCGTGGTTATCATGCGCAGCTCTGTTTTGCTGAGGCCTATATTGCCATATGTGGCATCATTCTCGTGAGTGAGAGCGCGCATGCTACCATCTTTAGGATTTACCGCATACAGTTCAGGCGCATGGTTCATATCCTTACGGTCAACAATTAAAGCACCACCGGCTGCCTGTCCAGCAGGTGTACCCATATCGAAAACGCCGTTAGTAACCTGGCGAACGGCAGGCAGCATTTTGTTCAGCAGGTTTAGCGGAACAGCAATTTCAAACAACTGCACTGTTCCTTTAGCCGGTGCGTTGAAATAAATATGATTGCTGCTGTTATCCCAACTAAAACCGCTAACCGTTTCATCCCATGCACCTGTCATATTACGTTTGTATCCGTTGCCGTTCCAGTCCATCACATAGATGTCATTCTTATCAGCTTCGTAACCATCGCGGCGCATACTGGTCCAGGCAAGGCGCTGTCCGTCGGGGCTAAACACCGGGTTCATATCAAAGCCCATCATGCCCGCAGTCAGGTTGATAGTATTGCCTGTTGCTATATCGTAATGGTAGATATCAGTATTGGTACTTACCGCGTATTCTTTACCAAACTTCTTTTTAGTGACATAGAGTACACCTTTGCTGTCGGGTGTCCATACAATATCCTCTTCGCCGCCGAAAGGCTTTTGCGGGCAATCGTAAAGCGTGCCTTCCATTATATCTTTAGTACTCCCATCAGCCAGTGATGTTATAAATACGTGCGAGAATTTACCGTCTTCCCATGTATCCCAATGGCGGTAGTTAAGATCAGTGTAAGCCTGCATAGTGGTGCCCGGCAGGTCAGGATAAATATCCGTACCCATCATCTTTTTTATCAGTACTTCTTTGCTATATGCTATCTGCTTACCATCAGGCGATACCACAATATTTTCCAATCCCTCTACCCCATCATATACACCTTTCCATGTTTTGCCCTTATCCTTGCTGATGTACAATACTTTCCCTTCTGTTGCATACCAGCCGTTTTTATCACGCTGTATCACAGATTTTTTATCGGGCAATACCAAGCTTTCTTTTTTGCCGGTAGCAATGTCCAGTGTATAGTGTTCAGTTGTTGATTTTTCCGTCTTCCAGTCGTACTGGCGGGGGCTGGNNACGTCCTGTATGCCTACACGTTTCAGGCTCCATAATAGTTCGGGCGTCATTACATTCTGCGCATATATCGCGTTGGAACATAACAGTAACAGTGGAATGAGTATACGTTTCATATTTTACTATTGTTGCGTAAATATAATCTTATTTATCTGCGGGCTTCTCCCCCCGTTTGGGTGGTGCTTCACCTTTCCTGGGCTTAGGCTTGGGGTTCAGGTCTTCGGTAATCGGAGTTTTGAAATCTATTACATTTTCCCAGCCTGCCTTTAATTCTATCGCATCGGTGTATGGAATGACCAACTCAGGTTGTTTCTTCGCAAAAAAATCACCGGTATCCCATTTACCGTTTTCGTTCTCGTCTGCTATTATGCGGATATTGTATTTACCGGGATTCAGCCGCCTGATAGTAACTGAGGTATCGGTTATGGGCTGCTGATAAACAGAGTCCTTTTCCGTGCCAACCCTCAGTAAATACTTATTGCCATAATACTGAGATGGTACATGAATGACGATAATACCGTAATCCTCCTCACCTTTGGTGCGGAAGATGTGTTTAGAAGGCATAGCCTTGAGTTCGGCTGTATCCTGTGCGAAATCTTTTAGCAGCCTGACTGTGTAAACCGTATTCTCTTTCCAGTCGGTATTCAGTAATAGTACTTCTTCAGTCGTATCGCGTTTCAACGTGTAAACTACTTCCACTTCCGTGCCCATACTGTCGTAGCTAACAAATACCCTGTCAGTATTAAAAGTGTCAATAGGATTGCTGAACGTAATCCTGATGGGTTTGTTGACATCNNTTGACATCGTGAGTACGTTTTTCTATGTCTGAGGTGTCAACGGCAACGCTGTAACGCAGTTCCTTTTCATCAGCTTTATCCCTGCGTTTTTTATCGAATCCACGCTTTGTACGTTTGTTAACGCTATCTGTTTCGTCTAATGAATCAAGGGGTACTATTTCCTTAAACACACGCAACAATATCGGTTTTTCAGGACTTACACTATCTACCGGTATTATTACAGAATCTATAAAACCTATTTTCTCTTCCTCACCGTCATATACCAGGTTGCTGTTGTCATCCTTGAGCGCATATATGCGAAAACTTGTGCCCGGCAGCCCCCTGAAGAGGAACCTGCCTTTATCTAAAGTATTGGAAACATACAAGGGCTTTTTCTTTACCACTGCGCTATCGGTATCAGCGGCGTCGTATAATAACAAGGTGACACCGGAAGCATGAACACCCGTTTCCGCATCATATACTATGCCGTACATTTCCAGTGAATCGAAATAACTACCGGTACTGAATATATAGTTGAAGTTTTTGAAGGCATTACCCTCATTCAGGTCTTTAATAGAATTACCGAAGCTGACTTTGTAGGTTGTATTTTCCTTCAGCAGGGAGTCCGGTATCTTCACCGTAAGCTTTTTGCCATTGACTGTGGTATTGAGCGGGAAAGGCAAAACAGGTGATACCTGTATCTCTTTTCCGGGTTCGTTGATGGTGATAAATTCATCGAACTCCATGTAAATTTTTGTCACCCTTGTGTTCAGCAGTGAATCTTTAGGAGATATCTCTACCAATTGGGGGGGTGTAGTGTCTTTTTTACCACCTGTAGGCGGAACGATATTGGCGCAACCAGCCAATAGCACCAAAGACATTATTACAAAAAAAGTACGTAAGGAAAACAAAGCCATCGAGAACAAAAATAAGGATATAACTGTTGTATTCACACTCGTAAGGAGAGGTTACGTACTTTTACATTGGATTTAACTACAAAGACATACAAATTATTAAACTATGATTTTCAGCATGTTATTTTTATTTAACTGGTTTTCATTTGGCGCGCCACCGGCACCCGAGGGGCAAATGCACAAGAGCATATACGAATACAAGGTAGAATCGCTGGACGGCGGGGTGATTGATTTTTCTGAATTCAAAGGAAAAAAGATACTCATAGTGAATACCGCGTCGAAATGCGGGTACACTCCTCAATACGAAGGACTGGAGGCTCTGTACAAAAAGCACAAAGACAAACTAGTGATAGTAGGATTCCCATCCAACAACTTCGGATTCCAGGAGCCGGGGTCGAATGAAGACATAGCAGCGTTCTGCCAGAAGAACTATGGTGTCACCTTCCCAATGGCCGCTAAGATAAACGTGAAGGGCAAGGATATGGCACCTATCTATCACTGGTTGACCAAAAAAGAATACAACAACTATGATAATAGCAGCGTAAAATGGAATTTTCAGAAATACCTGCTGGATGAAAAGGGTAACCTGGTAGGCATCTACTCATCAAAAGTAAAACCGGACGACCCAGAACTGGTAAAAGCAATAGAACAATAAATAAGAAGCCCGCTTATTCAGCGGGCTTCTTATTTAAACTTATTTACGTGGTAAAGCCGGATGCGGGGGCAATGGCGGAACCGGAAGGTTTGCGGGAGGTGCAGGCACAGGAACAGGCTTAACAATTACACCCGGAGCTGGTGGCGCAGGCACATACACCTTTTGTACCCTTGCAGGTGGCGGAGGTGGTGGTGCAGGTACTACTACTACCGTTGTCCTCTTTTTGTCGTGGCCTTTTTTGTAATTGGGGTGCTTTTGATGATACCCCTTTTTATGCGGCTGCTTATAATGACCTTTTTTCTTGCCCTGCTGCGCTTCAGCGTCATACCCGGTAAAGATTACCGCAAGTGCTAACAGGCAGGCTACGAGATTAAGTTTCATAATTATCCAGTTTGGTTTGCATGTAGAACAAACCACGAGTTGAAACAGTTGCCTGTGAAAATGTTAAATGGCTGGTTAGTGCGGGCATTTAGTGGATGCAACACCTTTATTATCAACCTTCTGCAAACGAGCATTTCTGCGCCTATCGGACGAGAATAACTGCTTGCGGCCGCTTTTTACACCTGCTGTTTTTTCTTCTTTTTCCGGTATTGGTTTTTGCGTCTTTACCTGCTTTGCAGTCCGTTCTTTTTCTTTCTGCTGCTCTACCAGTTCAGGAAATTTAATAAGTGACTTCCGCACCTTCCATGATTTCTGCTTTGGCGGGCATTTAGCCTGGTCATACTGGGCAAAAGCATCGTCAGCTGTAAGAATAAATAAGCCACAAAGGCATATCAGCCACATTAACACTCTGTTCATATCTACACATTTTTCCTGTTACACAATAGTTTCGAGACGGCTATTGTATAAACAGACAGTAATAATGAAACAATGGTGTGTGGCTGATTGTTAAAATATTGTCATTTTAACACTACCTGCGCCTGGTCTTCCAGTTAGCCGCGCCATTAGCGACTGTATTCAACTGATGTACCGGTTTCTTTTCTTTATCCCATACATAGGCGGAGAGTAGTGCCGCTACTTTATCTGCTTCTTCATCGTCCGGCTGCAGGTACTCAGGTTTGAAGTGTTTTTCAATAAACCCGGTGTCGAACTTGCCCTGGCGGAATGGCTCGGTCTGGACAGCCCATTTACCGAAACCCAACGTGGTTTGAATACCACTTACATAATACTCGTCAACAGCACGGCTNNTCCACCCTTACTCCCGGACCTTTGGGCGGCATATAAGTTTCGAGCCTGCCGGTATCGGGCAGAAAGTTGTTTACGGGATCTTCAGCGCAGACCCTCAATTCTATGGAGTGGCCGTTTATCCTGAGGTCGTCCTGGGTAAACGAGAGTTTTTCGCCACGGGCTACCTTAATCTGCTCCTTAACCAGGTCAATACCGGTTATCATTTCAGTGACACAATGCTCCACCTGCAGGCGGGTAT
>DINJ01000228.1:0-1523 GCA_002423665.1 Bacteroidetes bacterium UBA5543
AACCTCTTCAATGCGTGTCCTATCGCCACCGCGGGAAATATATGCCCGCCTGTTCCTCCTCCTGCTATTATCACTTTCAATCCACTCATCTTATCCCAAAGCAGGTTTTACATTCATCCTTTCACTTTCAGCCACTGCTTTCTCCATTTCCGCTTTTTTCTTTCCTTCCATTTCATCCACATACCTGCTCACGCTCAGTATCACGCCTATTGCCATACTGGTAAACCATACCGACGAACCACCCATACTCACCAATGGCAAAGTCAGTCCCGTAACAGGCACGAGGTGTACATTCACAGCCATATTGAGCATAGCCTGGAACACCAACGTAGTACTGAGCCCCACCGCCAGGAAAGCACCAAAAGCATAAGGGCATCGCCTGAATATGAGTATACTCCGCCAAAGGAAAAGCAGGTAAAAGAACACCACCAGTGCGCCTCCTATCAAACCATACTCTTCTATAATGATGGCGTAGATAAAATCGNNGACACGCCATATAATAACAATCCACCGATAATACCTGCAAAGGCCAATAACGCGATATGCCTTACACGTACACGGCCTATGAAGAACAGTATGCAACAAGTGATACCAATCATCACTGCGGTGGAGAGGTTGGCAGGCGCGATGAGCGCTGCTGTAATCAATACTGGTGCCAGCACGGGCAGGAACCCTTTTTTGAAATCCTTTATTACCGCCTGCTTGATGCTGAGCATACGCGCCAGGAACATGAACAAGGCCAGTTGCGCCAATGCCGATGTTTGGATAGTAATACCGGTACCCGGCAATGATATCCACCTGGAGCCTTCATTAAGCTTCACACCAAAGAATAGCGTATATATCAACAATGGTATACTGATGAGATAAAACAACACAGCCAATTTGGCGAATTTGGTATAATTGACTTTGTGGATGAAGTATATGAATACTAACCCCAGTCCAAGGATGATTATCTGCTTCACTAAGTAATAGCTGGCATTGGTATCATGCTTATAAGCCAATGAGCCCGTAGCGCTGTAAACAGCCAGCAGGCTAATGAACGATAGTATAATAACTACCGCCCAGATAACCTGGTCACCTTTAGTCTGTTTCAGCAATTGTTTCATCCTGTTGTCTTCTATGTTATTGTCTATTATCTATTATAGGTTACGAACAGCTTCTTTAAACTGTTCGCCCCTGTCTTCGTAATTTGTAAACAAGTCGAAACTGGCACATGCGGGTGACAGCAATACAGCATCACCTTTCTCCGCCAGTGCGTAGGCAGCGTTTACCGCGTCCTTTGCCGACTGTGTGTCCACTATGCTGTCCACCACACCTTCGAAAGCCGCGTGTATCGGCGCGTTGTCAATGCCCATGCACACGATTGCTTTTACTTTCTCCTTTACCAGTTCCAGTATTTCGTTATAGTCGTTACCTTTATCCTGTCCGCCGAGAATCAATACAGTTGGCTTGGTCATACTCTCCAGCGCATACCATACTGAGTTGACATTGGTAGCCTTACTGTCGTTCACAAAATCAACACC
>DINJ01000228.1:1645-23425 GCA_002423665.1 Bacteroidetes bacterium UBA5543
GGTCCGGGGTAATGTTCAGCAAAACCGCCACGTCGGGTTTAAAGCTGTGTATATCATCCAGCTGAAAACTGCTTACCTCCATCACATACCACTCGTGCGGCCGCTCCGCTACCTGCCTGGCAAAACTGTACCCGATATTGCCCACCATCGCTACATCATAATCAGCCTCCTTCAGCAAATGATAGGTGAGTGAGGTAGTAGTAGTTTTACCATTACTGCCTGTTATGGCTATTATTTTACTGTTGTTTTTATACCTGTAGCCAAATTCTATTTNNTTCTTTACTATAGCTACCTTATCGCTGATGCCCGGGCTTTTTACAACACAGTCTGCATTCAGTATTTTTTCTTCTGTATGCGTCTTTTCTTCGTAGTCTATACCCGCCGCCTGCAGTTCTTCTTTATACTTATCTTTTATCGTTCCTCCATCACTTACGAATACATCCCAGCCTTGCTGTTTGCCCAGCAATGCAGCGCCTATGCCGCTTTCAGCAGCACCCAGCACAACCAGCCTTTTATGTTCGTTCGCGCCCATTATTGCATCTTCAGTGTTACGATACTGAGTATCGCCAATGCTATACCCACTATCCAAAACCTTGTTACTATTTTACTTTCGTGATAACCTAACTTTTGATAATGATGGTGCAGGGGCGACATCAGGAACACCCTCCTGCCTTCACCGTACTTCCTCTTGGTGTATTTGAAGTAGGCTACCTGTATCATCACCGATAAATTCTCCATAACGAATATGCCGCAGATGATAGGTATCAGCAGTTCTTTGCGCATCATAATGGCCAGGGTAGCAATGATACCACCTAATGCCAGGCTGCCCGTATCACCCATGAACACCTGGGCCGGATATGCATTGTACCAGAGGAAACCTACACATGCACCTATAAACGCAGCTATGAATATGGACAATTCGCCGAGATAAGGTATGTGCATGATGCCCAGGTAATCGGCGAATATANNCACCTAAACAAATACCAATAATCGCGGAGACACCTGTCGCCAATCCGTCGATACCATCGGTAATATTCGCACCGTTGGATACCGCGGTGATAATAAAGATGACTATCAATACATATACCAGTGGTGTCAACCAACCCACTACACCGGTGCCAAACCATCCTGCTATTTTGCTGTAGCTCATTTCGTGGCTCTTCACAAAAGGTATGGTCGTGGTTACTGATTTTACGTGTACATAGGTATGCTCTTTACCATATTGGTCCATACGGGTAAAGGGTTGCGACACCTGCTCTTCAGCCTGGTTGTACAGCACCTGCTGGTTTGGCAGCACCTCGCGAGTTATAACAACATGGTCGTTGTAATACAATGACAAGCCGATAATAATACCGAGGCCTACCTGCCCCATGATTTTGAACTTGCCCGCCAGGCCTTCCTTATTCTTTTTAAACACCTTGATATAATCATCGAGGAAACCAACCAGGCCCAGCCATACTGTTGATAACAATATCAGTATGATATACACATTGGTGAGTTTTGCGAACGNNAATGAGTATAGCCGCGATGATGATGATACCGCCCATTGTAGGGGTACCCCTCTTTTGCGCCTCGCCTTGCAGCCCCAGGTCACGCACTGTTTCTCCTATCTGCTTCCTGCGCAGGTAGGCAATCAACCCCTTACCAATAATAGTGGTGATGACCAGCGATAAGATGATAGCCATAGCCGCACGGAACGTCATATAATAAAATATACCCGCGCCAAACAGGCCGTATTGTTCTCTCAGGTATGTAAACAAGTGATATAACATCCGCTCGCTGTTGTTCTTCTTTTTATCTGTTTAATAATTCAAATGCTTCTCTTACTACTTCACGGTCGTCAAAATGATGACGAACGCCTTTAACTTCCTGGTAGGTTTCATGCCCCTTGCCTGCTACCAGTACAATATCCTCTGCCGCTGCCAGGGTGCAGGCCGTTTTTATAGCCTCTTTCCGGTCCGTTATTCTCAATACTTTTTTGCTATGTGCTACCGACAAACCCACTACCATATCGTTCAGTATATCTTCAGGGTTTTCTGAGCGTGGGTTGTCAGAGGTCAGTATAGCTTTATCGCTGTGCTCACATGCTACTTCGGCCATCAGCGGACGTTTGGCCTTGTCCCTGTCGCCTCCGCAACCAATTACAGTAATCACTTTCTGCCCCCCCACACGCAACTGGTTGATAGTCGCCAATACATTTATCAACGCATCGGGCGTATGTGCGTAGTCCACTATGCCCAGTATCTTATCGTTGGCCGACATGATGGTTTCAAACCTGCCTGCAGCACCATTCAGGTTGCTCAGCACAGAGAGCACTTCCATTTTATCTTCTCCCAGTTGCACTGCTACACCATAAGCCGCCATCAGGTTGTAGGCGTTAAATGTGCCTATCATCCTGAAGTGCGCCTCCATATGGTTGATATCCATGATTAACCCGGTGAGGTTATTCTCCAGCACTTTCCCTTTGATATCCGCAGGTATGCGCAGGCTGTAGGTCAACTTTGTCGCTTTGGTATTTTGCAGCATCACCATGCCACGCTTGTCATCAGCATTAGTTAATGCAAATGCGGTAGCAGGCAGATTATCAAAGAACATTTTCTTCACCCTGATGTACTCATCAAAAGTCTTGTGGTAATCGAGGTGATCGTGCGTGATATTGGTGAATACCCCGCCTGCAAACTGAATACCTGCAATGCGTTGCTGGTGTACAGCGTGTGAGCTCACCTCCATAAACACATAGGTGCAACCCGCAGCATACATATCCGCCAGCAGGCTGTGTACAGCAATAGCGTCAGGCGTAGTATGCGTTGCGGCTACTACTTTATCATGTATATGATTCTGTACTGTTGATATCAACCCGCATTTGTAACCCAGTTTTTCAAACAACTGGTAGAGCAATGTGCAAACAGTTGTCTTGCCATTGGTTCCGGTTACGCCCACAACCTTCATGTGCTGCGTAGGATTGTTGTAAAAAGCACTTGCCAGCAAACCCGCAGCAGAAGCACTGCCTTTCACCTGCACGTAGACTACACCATCTTTCTTATCAGCAGGAATCGTTTCTGCAACAATAGCAATAGCACCTTGTGCAATCGCCTTTTCAATATATTCATGCCCGTCTACCTGTGTGCCTCTTACGGCTATGAACACACTGCCCTGCTCCACTTTACGGGAGTCAATATGCAAACCTATTGCACTAACAGATGTATCACCTGTTACCTGCAAAGGCTGCACAGCGGTCAATATATCTTTCAGTTGTTTCACGAACCCAGTTCCAGTATTATTTCCTGTCCACGTTTGGCAATAGTGCCGGGCGCAACGGATTGCGCCCGGACTCTTCCCTTGCCCTTTATATGCACGAACAAGCCTTCCTGTTCTAATAAGTATAATGCGTCTTTCAAACCCATGCCTTTTACATCCGGCACAAAACCTTTGTACACTTTTTGGGGCTCCGCTACCACATGCTTAGCTGAATCTACCTGTACATGATGTATAGTATTGTATGCAGGTATATNNTACATGCTTACCAACAGCACCCAGCAGCAGGTTGTAACCCGTGCCCGTAGTTTTTTGCGCTATCACGGGCTTTGCATCTTTTTTATCCAGGCTATCCGTAGGGGTTGCCCATCCTTTACCCGATGCAAACACTCGGTCTGCAATCATCCTGAACACGGGTGCAGCTATCGTTCCGCCGTAGTATGTCCTTGCGTGTTTTTTAGTACGCATCACTACGGCGATGGTGTACCGGGGCTCATTTGCGGGAAAATACCCGACAAAAGAACCCTGGTAAACGCCATCGCTGTATTTAATTCCTTTATCTGCCACCTGGGCGGTACCTGTTTTACCTGCTATTGTATAGTAGGGGCTTTGAATACTTTTTGCCGTTCCTGTCAGCGCTACTTCTTCCACGCAAGCGCGTAGTTGTGCAACCGTTGCAGAATCTCCTATTGCCTGCTCCAGCACTTGCGGTTGCTTTTTATAAATCGTAGTGCCATACTCTTTCACCTCGCTGATGAGGTAAGGGCGCATCATCTTACCATTGTTGGCAACCGCATTGTACAACATGCAGGTATGCAGGGGAGTAATCTGCACTTCATAACCCGTTCCCATCCACGGCAGCGTTGTTTTGCTCCACGAGCTGCTTTCAGGATTTTTCACTACCGGCCTCCGTTCGCCCGCCAGGTCTATACCCGTCCTGTCGTGCAGGTGCAGTTTCTTCACATGCTGTATAAACTTCTCCGGTTCCTTATAATAATAGTGTTGCGCCAGCTTGGCATGCACAGTGTTAGATGAGTGCGCGAATGCATCCCTCAAAGTCATTTTGCCCAGGCCCAGGTGAGAGTCTTTCATCGTCAGGTTGCCAAAACGTACCGCACCACCTTCAGCATCAACCATCGATTCTGATGTTACATACTTATCATTAAATACCGCTGTAAGTGTANNAAGTGTAACCAGCTTAAATACAGAACCGGGTTCAGTAGGTATCATAGCATAGTTAAAGTCTTCGAAATAGCTACCATCGTTCTGCGCACCCAGGTTCACCATAGCGCGTATCTTACCGGTTTGCACTTCCATCACTACACAGGTACCATATTGCAGGTCGTATTTTTCGCACATACTTTTTACTGCATACTCAGCTATACCTTGTATATCCAGGTCCAGCGTAGTTACAATGTCTTTACCATTCTTAGGTTCCATCACACTACCCTCCACCGGCATCCAGCCACCACCCGTCATTTTTTGCTCTACACGGCTACCGGGGTGGCCACGCAATAAGCTATCGCAGGTTGCCTCCAGCCCGACAGTCTGCGCATTCTCCCTCCACAAACCAATTGTGCGGTAAGCCAGCATGCCATAAGGGTTGATGCGGTTCATTTTCGACTCCGCTATAAACCCACCCCTGTTTTTGCCTTTATTGAAAATGGGGAACTCACGCAGCAACTGGTATTTATCATATTCCAGGTTCTTGCAGAGCAACCAGTATTTCTCTTCATCGGCATAAGCCTTCTTCAGTTCGTTCCTATACTTTACTGCGCTCCTGTCTTTAAATAAACCTGCCAGCTCTTTCGACAGACTGTCCACCTGCTCGACAAACAAGGCAGAGTCTATNNCTATTACAGAAAAGTCAATATGCACATCGAACAATGGAATGGTAGAACACAAGAGGTCGTTGTTCTCTGTATATATATTACCACGTTCCGCAGGCAGAATAGTATTGCGCGTGTGCATATTCTCTGCCAAAGCACGCAACCTTGGGCCTTCCTTCACCTGCATAACAGTAGCCTTCACCAGTATGGCCAATCCTAAGAGGCACATACATGTGAATGCTACATATACCCTGAACCGTATGTCTTTTTTAATGTTCAATTGGCCTGAGGTTGAGCAGGTTGTTGTTTTTCAATATTAAATGCCGGCATCAGCATGGGTTTCAATCCCAGCTTATCCGAGTTTTTTATCACTTCCGTTTCCATCTGCGCACGCATCATCTGCGACTTCGCATCCATATACTCCCAACGCAGTTCTTTCAGCGTGTCATTCAGTTTGTTCAATGCCCGTTGTGTTTCCACGGCACGCTTGTTGCTGCTGATATACAGCACACATAACAAAGCCACAAAAGCCAGGTAAGGAACATTGCTGACGATAGCGGTGTAAGAAAACTTTTCCAGCAACGCTTTCCAGTCGCTGCGGACACGTTGTGCAGGCGTGGGAGCCTCCTGCACAGGTATGTTTTTTGCCTCTTTAATCATTACAACCGCTCTGCTATACGTAAACGTGCACTACGCGCACGTGGATTTTCTTTTACTTCTTTTTCCGTCGCCTCTACAGGTTTGCTTGTCAATGGCCTGAGCGTTGGCTCTGTTACCGCTCTGCCAAAAACATCCGTCTCTACTTCACCCCATACACCACGTTTCATAAACTGCTTCACTATCCTGTCTTCCAGCGAGTGAAAGGTGATAACTGACAACCTGCCACCCGGCTTCAGGCATTGCACCGACTGTTCCAGCAAGTCCCTCAGCGCCCCCAACTCATCATTCACTTCTATCCTCAACGCCTGGAACACCTGCGCGAGGTACTTGTTAGGATTACCCTTCATCACCTGCGCCAACAGCGCCTTCAGCGAATCAATGCTGTTCAGCGCCGCTTTGCCCCTTTGCTCCACTATATGCTTAGCCAACTGCTTTGCATTCCTCACCTCACCGTATTGTTCAAATATTTTGTGTAGTTCCTGTTCGTTATAGGTTTTCAGCACATGTTCCGCTGTCAGTTCCGCCCTGGTGTCCATACGCATATCCAGCGGACCATCGAAACGGATGGAAAACCCCCGCTCTCCGGTATCAAACTGGTAAGAACTCACCCCCAGGTCGGCCAGTATGCCGTCTACCAGCTGGCTGCCATGCAGCTTCAAAAACCTGCGCATGTACCTGAAGTTTNNACACACCGTCTTTTTTAACCGCCAGCCCATCCACCGCTTCGTGCAGCATCACGGGGGCGTGGTAAAAGCCGGGCGCTTCCATATCACTCACTATCCGGCGTTTTTGTGTTACCGCTTGTTATTTCATCTGCCAGATCGCTGAAGTTGTCTTTGTGTTCTTCTATGTACGAATAGTACGTATCTTTATTCCACAGTTCTACTTTATCTCCCTGGGCTGTAAAAACCATATCTTTTTGTATGCCGGCGCGCTCCAACAACATTTTAGGAACCAGCAACCTGCCAGCGGAGTCTACCTCCACCACGGTAGCCCCGTTGCGGAATAATCTTTTGAACTCGCGCACCTTGGGTTTAAAATCATTGAGTTTATCCACTTCTGCCGAAATCTTATTCCAGGTTTGCATAGGGTACAATACAAGGCAGTTTTCAAAACCACGGTTGATGACAAACTGCTCCCCGCTACCATCAGGCAATTGCTTACGGAAAGACGCCGGCAGCAAAAAGCGGCCTTTAGCATCTACCGATATTTCATATTCACCGAGGAGGTTGAGAATTTTAGCAGTTAAAAACTATAGAAATCAATGACTTTAGACACAAAATAACACATTTTACCACAATTCGCCACGAAATGGAAAAGACATATTTTTCCACAAGTTTATATATGCCTAAAATCCTTTATGGGCTTATGTTTCAGAGCAAAAATCACACAACGTGCGTAAACCACTGTTGAAATCATGTGAATAGTTGTGGATAACCTGTTAGATAGAGTTCAAAATGACCTAATCTTCTTTTTAACAGAGTTTTACGTCCGGTTGATGGTTAGCACCGGGAAATATATTAGCTTTGCACCTCTTATTATGGCTGTTTCTGCTCGTAAACTTTTGTTTTTCATGACCATTGTAGTCCTGCTGGCTTCGTGCAAGGGCTATGAAAGTGTTGTGCGTAGTAATGACGTGAACTATAAGTTAGAACGCGCCAATAAATACTACGACCAGAAGAAATACCCACAGGCAAATGCTGTATATGAAAGCCTGATACCCGTAATGAAGAACACCAAGAACTACGAACCTCTTTATTACCGCTATACTTATACCTTCTACCATATGAAGGATTACCTGTCTGCCTCTTACCATTTCAAAAACTTTGCTGAGTTCTTTCCTAAGAGTAAAGATGCGGAGGAATGCGAGTACATGCACTCTTACTGCCTCTTTAAAGAGTCGCCCAAACCATCGCTGGACCAGGCATATACAGAAAAGACAATCGGTGCTTTGCAGACTTTCCTGAATGCATACCCGCAGAGCAAATACGCGCCGGAGGCTAATAAGATAATAGACCAGTGCCGCGCCAAGCTGGAAATAAAGGACGCTGACGCCGCCAAGCTGTATTATAACATCGGCCACTATAAAGCCGCCAGCGTTGCCTTCCAGGAAGTATTGCTGGAATACCCGGAATCAGTAAAGGCGGATATGTACAAATACATGATTGTAAAATCATGGTATGAGTACGCCAAAATAAGCATTAAGAGCAAGCAGGAAGAGCGTTACGCTAATGCACTGAACGCCTACCGCGAGCTGAAAGAAGAATACCCCAAATCGAAATATATAACCGAAGGAAACAAGTATTTCCTGCAGGCAAATAACAATATTAAAAAGTTAAGAAATGAGCAGTAACAAAAGGGCTATGGCAGCCGTTAACCCGTTGGTTGAAACACGCGACAACATGATCATCAAGTCCAGGACAGGCAACCTGTATGAGTCTATCGTGGTGATGTCTAAACGCGCTAACCAGATAGCGGTGACTATGAAAGAAGAACTGCACCGCAAGCTGGACGAGTTCAGCAGCCATACTGACAACCTGGAAGAAATACATGAAAATAAAGAGCAGATAGAGATATCACGTATCTATGAGCGTATGGCTAACCCTGCACTGCAGTCACTGGCCGAGTTCATGGACGACAAAATATACTATCGTAAAAAATAGTTTCGTTTACCTGTCAAATATATAAGAGCTGCTCCGTTTCCCGGAGCGGCTCTGACTTTTTAGTACAGGTACAGNNGTCAAATATATAAGAGCTGCCTTGTTTACAGGGCGGCTCTGACTTTTTACAGGCATAGCTTAATTTTGGCATCAACTGATGAACAAAACATATAAACATATCTTCTTCGACCTGGACCATACCCTATGGGACTTTGACCGCAACTCTGCCAATACCATAGAACGACTGTACCGCGAGTATAAGCTGGACGAAGCAGGCGTTGCGGATTTCGATTCTTTCATAGAAATATATAACGCCCATAACCAGGACCAGTGGGACCGTTTCCGCAGGGGGCTGATACGCCGCGAAGACCTGCGCTGGAAACGCTTCTGGCTGACGCTGCTGGATTTTAAAGTGGCCGATGTAACCCTGGCGCACGAACTGAGCAGCGCCTACCTGGAGATACTGCCCACCCAAACCCAACTGCTGCCTTACGCCCGCGAAGTACTGGACCATTGCAAAGAACGATATACACTCCACCTCATTACCAACGGGTTTGACCTGACGCAACGGATGAAGCTGCAGTACTCAGGCATCAGCGGGTACTTTACTGAAATCATCACGTCTGAACGGGGGCATGCTATGAAACCCCACCCCAGCATTTTCGACTTTGCGCTGACGGCTACCGGCGCAACTACCGACGACTGCATCATGATAGGTGATGCGCTGGAAGTAGATGTGCTGGGCGCTAAAGACGCGGGCTGGGACCAGGTGTACTACAACCCCACACTATTAACGCACGAACACAAACTGACTTACGAGGTGGACTGCCTCAGCAAGCTGATGGATATCTTCTAATCCCCTGTGGGAACGATATTGGCGGTTTCTACCATCAGCATCACCACACGCTTTGGGGCGCGGGGGCGGTGCATCATACCTTTGGTAATGGTAACGCCTTGCTTGGGGCCGAGTTCAATAGTTGGGCCGCCTTCTTCTTCAATATCTATATATAGCGTGCCTTCTACCACATAAAAGAATTCATCATCGTTATCATGCTTGTGCCAGTGGAACTCCCCCTCGATGATACCGATGCGCACCACGCTGTCGTTTACCTGTGTGAGGGTCTGGTTCCACCATTTTTCTTTGCAGGCCTCTACTATTTCGGGGATGTCTATCAACTCCTGGTGGCCGTGCCTGATGTTGAGGTTGATGTTGTATTTGGAAGTATCTACGTCTGCCATAGTATGGTTATTTAACGATGATCTCTGTAATGGCTGTATCGCCCAGGTACTCGTTGATGGTTTGTATGAGTTGCTGCTTGCCGAGGTTCAGTTCCTGTTTCAGCGGGGCTACATCGGTGTATATGGTCAGGGTGCCGTTGAAGACTTTCAGCTCGCGGGTGTACTTGGCGATGGTTTTGCCTGCTATCTGCTCCCAGTCTTGCCTGATGCGTATTTCGGTGGCTTTGGGTTTCCAGCCCGATTTCTGCATGAGCATCTGTATGGCTTCGCCTATGCTGTATTGTCCCATAAGTGCAAGTTAAGGCAAATCCACGATAGCTATCGGGACAAAAGTGATGCCGAATGGTTGCCGTAAAATGTAAATAATATTCAGCTACAGGGCTACTAACATGCTGCATGCCAAGTTTTTGCTTGAGGTCGCTACTCGGCTGCCCTTCATTTCTTTTGCTTGTCCAAAAGAAACGAAGCAAAGAAAAAGACACCCGTTTCTTAAGCTTCAAAGAAACGGGATGGTGCCTTGAATGAACTGCATTGCTACTGCGCTGCCGGGCTTTAGGGCCTTGATGGTTTCATGGTTTGGGTCTTTTTAGTTCTCATTTGCTTTGGTTTTGTGCGAAAGGGTTGCCATATTCTGTGTTTTTCCCCCGACCCCCTAAAGGGGAGCACCAACCACACAAGGCCTCTCATGTTCTTGATTGTACAATTTTGTGCGGACCGGAACAAAATGAAGTGTTTTGTTCCCAAAGTGTTGCCAAAAGGTTGTCGGATTTTTGAAAATTCTGACGAGGGACAAAAGCCAAGGTGTTGATTAACAGTGAGTGATGAAAAGTGTTGCCAAAGTGTTCCCAAAATGAGAATAAATTTTTTGCAGTCTTTAAAAAATCCCGACCGTGGGTTGGACTGTATGGCAACGGTAATATGGTAAAAGAGAGGTTTCATCAGGCATAGGTTTTTTTATTCTGAAGTGTCGGCGCTACCATGACAAATATACGAAATATTATGTGAATTAGTGGTTAAAATGTGACGAATATAGTAGACACGCAAGTCAGGAGACTTGCCCCCGGCAGGACGTAGATAGAGTCTACGCCCAACTGACGGCTTTGATTAAACACATATTTCTCTAATTTCACCCCACAATGGATTACTTCATCATTTGCCTGGCGGCGCTGATAGGTTCGGGGCTGACTTTGTTTTCGGGCTTCGGGTTGGGCACTATACTGGTGCCGGTATTCGCATTGTTTTTCCCAATTGAAATTGCTATCGCGCTGACGGCTATCGTCCATTTTCTCAACAACCTGTTTAAGATAGTATTATTGGGCCGCCATGCCGATGTAAAGGTGGTATTGCTGTTCGGGTTACCTGCATTGATTGCCGCCTTCGCGGGTGCTAAGGTATTGGTGCTGTTTGCAGATATGCCTGCCCTGCACGAGTATACGATGAATGGCAAAACATTTAGCATCATGCCCGTGAAGCTGGTCATCGCGGCATTAATGATTATCTTCTCTGTATTGGAACTGATGCCCCGGTTTTCAAAAGTCTCTTTTCACAGGCGGTACCTGCCGCTGGGTGGTGTTATCAGCGGTTTCTTCGGCGGGCTGTCGGGCCACCAGGGCGCATTGCGCAGCATGTTCCTGCTGAAAGCTGGGCTGAGCAAAGAAGCTTATATTGCCACGGGTGTGCTCATAGCTGTGCTAATAGATATATCACGCCTGACGGTGTATGCAGGTATATTCAAAAGTATGGGCAGCGAACTGGACTATACATTGCTTGCAACCGCCAGCCTCTGCGCCTTTGCGGGGGCGTACATCGGCAATAAGCTGGTGAAGAAAATTACTATCGAAACCCTGCACGTCATTGTGGCAATAATGCTGCTGGCTATATCCGTGCTGCTGGGTATGGGTATTATATAATTCCCTGCTAAAACTGATATAAATCAGGTTTACTGCTGATACCTGTCATCTTTCTGCTATGGATGATAGAGGATATTTGTAATTGAATTAATCGCCATCATAATTTTTTTAAAAGAAACGATTATGGCCAATCAATCACTTGCAAAAAGCGTTTTCCCCTCCAGGGGTCTTTGGAAAAACTTCTTTGATGATTCCTTTTTCAACAGGTACATGGATAAGTTTTGGGACACAGCGTCGCCGGCTATCAATATAGCCGAGTCGGACAAGCAGTATACGGTAGATATGGTAGTGCCGGGCTTCAGCAAAGAAGACATCCGTATAGACGTAAAGGATAATATACTGAGCATCAGCGCGGAGGCTAAGAAAGAAACATCGGAAGAGGACAAAGAATACACACGTAAGGAATATAATTTCTCATCTTTCAGCCACTCCTTCAGCCTGCCTGAAGACGTGCAGGACGATGCCATAACCGCCGAATACAAAGACGGCGTGCTGAAACTGGCATTGCCTAAATCGGGCAAGCAGGTGGTGGCTACCAAAAAGATAGATGTAAAATAGTTTAGGTTACAGTTGATAAGCAGTGCTAAGAGGCCCCGTTCTTTCCAGGACGGGGCTTCGATTTTTTTAACATATTCCTGATTTTATGCCTTGCAAAACAATCAGTTATCTTTGTTAACATGACTGCTTCATTAAGACGGATTGTATTTGTAGTAATCTTATTGAATTGTATAATAACGCAGGTATGGGCGCAGGCTAATAATACAGCCCGCACCCGCTGGGTAGACAGCGTGTATAATTCGCTGAACGATACCGAACGCATAGGCCAGTTATTTATGGTAGTGGCCTACTCTGGCGGAAAGGATTACAACGAAGAAAAGATAGTAGAGTTGGTGCGGGCCGGGCAGGTAGGCGGACTGATATTTATGCAAGGCACGCCCGAGGCACAGGCTACACAAAACAATACTTTCCAGAAGCTATCGAAAGTGCCCCTGCTGATAGGTATGGATGCAGAGTGGGGGCTGGGCATGCGCCTGACAGGGGTAAAAGACTTGCCTCGCGCCATGATGGTGGGTGCTACTATGGATACGGCCCTGGCTTACAGGTTAGGCACAGCGGTAGCGGCACAATGTAAACGCCTGGGAGTGCATATAGACTTTGCACCGGTGGTAGATGTGAACAACAATCCGAAGAACCCGATCATCAACGCGCGCTCTTTTGGCGAGGATAAAGAAATGGTGGCGAAACTGGGCATAGCTTATATGCGCGGCCTGCAGGACAATGGCGTGATGGCATGTGCCAAACACTTCCCCGGCCACGGTGATACGGAAACTGACTCGCACAAAGACCTGCCCACGATTAATAAGACCATACAGCAACTGGAAGCATTGGAGTTGTACCCCTTCCGCCGCATGATAGACGCAGGTGTACAAAGCATCATGGTGGCGCACTTAGATATTCCCGCGTTGGAGAAAGAGCCGCATATACCCACTACGTTATCCCACAATACCATCAACAGCTACCTGAAAACAAAAATGGGTTTCGGGGGATTAGTATTTACCGATGCGCTGAACATGCAGGGTGTAGCTAAATATTTTGAGCCTGGCGATGTGGACCTGAGGGCTTTTATGGCGGGCAATGATGTGCNNCGCAGGACGTGCCCACAGCCATCAGGAAAATAAAGACAGCTATAGACGAAGACAGGGTGCCTTATAAAGAACTGGAGATTCGTGTAAAGAAAATACTGGCTGCTAAGTATGATGCAGGGCTGGCAAAACGAAAAGACGTTGTTGCCTACAATGCTACTGAAGACCTGAACCGTAGTACACAGGACGTGCTTTTTCAGATGGCGGAAGCGTCTGCCACCTTCGTGCGCGACAGGAACAAACTGGTGAACAACGTGGTGCGTAAACAGGGCAGCTTTACCTATATAGGTGTGAATGCGGCTGATGAAACTGCGCTGCTGAATGAACTGAAGGGCCAGTTGCCCGGAATAAAATCTGAATGGCTGCCGAAAAAAGGCGGCACTGCTGCAGTAACCAAGGCAATGGCTGCTGTAAATGCAGGGGGCACCTGTATAGTGGCGGTTCATAATATGGGCTTTTATCCTTCTGGCGGAGATTATGGGTTGGATGCGCAACAGATGTCTTTCCTGAAACAGGTGCAGAACAAACCGAACGTGATACTGGCATTGATGGGCAACCCCTACCTGTTGCAAAACTTCTGCAGTTTCAAAACGGTGTTTGTAGGTTATGAAGACAACGAACATTCGGAAAAAGTGATGGCGAACGTGATGCTGGGTATTATGCCTTCAAAAGGTAAGCTGCCTGTGAACCCCTGCGCTGGCATGACCATGGAAAAAGCGCCCGCACTACTGGCAGACAAACCCAAACCTGCTAAAGACCCTGGGGTGAACAAGCTGGTGAAAGAATTCTTTATAGAAGATGCGGGCGTTGTAAACCGTGACGCGCTGGACAAGTTGAACATATTTTTGGAGCGCAGCGTAGTAGATGGCGTGTTCCCGGGATGCCAGGTGGTGGCGGCTAAAAACGGGCGTGTGTTTTACAATCGCGCATTCGGTTATTATGATGCATATAAAACGGTGAAGGTGGATACTTCATCTATTTATGATGTGGCGTCGTTAACTAAAGTATTGTCCACCACACTGGCGGTGATGCACCTGTACGAGCAGAAGAAACTGGACCTGGACAAAACACTGGGCCAATACCTGCCGATAGTGAGGGGTACAGATAAAGAAAACCTGCGCATACGCGACCTGTTGCTGCACCAGGCAGGGCTGAAAAGCTGGATACCATTCTACCGCGATACATACGACAGCATGGGTAAACCTTCGTCGATGATATTCAGCAGGCAAACAGCGCCGGGCTACACTATACCCGTAGCACAGAACCTGTACATGCGCAACGACTACAAAGACAGTATATGGAAGACCATACTTAACACGCCGCTGGAAAACAGGGGCAGGTATGTGTACAGCGACCTTGATTTTTACTTCCTGGCTGCGGTGGTGGAGCAGTTGACGGGCAAGACATTAGATGTTTACGTCAACGAACAGTTTTATCAGCCTATGGGTTTGAAAAATATTACTTACCTGCCGTTGGCTAAATTCCCTAAGAATAAGATAGTGCCTACTGAAAATGACATGTACTTCCGTATGCAGACGGTGCATGGATATGTACATGACCAGGGCGCATCTATGATGGGCGGCGTGGCGGGGCATGCGGGCTTGTTCTCCAATGCATGGGACGTGGCAGCCGTGTTCCAGATGCTGCTGCAGGGTGGTACATACAATGGCAAGCGATTCTTCAAAGAGCAGACCATCGGTTATTTCACAGCCTATAATTCACGCATCAGCCGTCGCGGGCTGGGCTTTGACAAACCCGAAGCTGAGGCGAATGATTCAGGCCCTGCGGGTGAACGTACCAGCGGCCTGGCTTTCGGGCACCAGGGCTTTACAGGCACCTGCGCCTGGGCCGATCCTGAGACGGGCGTAGTATTTGTTTTCCTGTCGAACAGGATAAACCCCAATGCTGAGAACAAGAAAATCAATTCGCAGTCTACCCGCACTGTAGCGCAGGATTATATATATGAATCGCTGGGTATACCGGTAAACAGGAACAGGGCTAATGTGAAAAGGACGCAAATGAATTCGATAAAATAATTATCTATCTTGCGACGGCTTTGACAATACACCTGAACTTATATGCTGTTTAACTCCATAGAATTTGCGGTATTCCTGGTTATCGTTTTCGGTATCTACTGGACGTTAAACAAGCAAAACCTGAGGTTGCAAAACCTTTTTATACTGGTTGTCAGCTATGTGTTTTACGGATGGTGGGATTACAGGTTTCTGTCGTTGATAGCATTTTCTTCGCTGGTTGACTACATCTGCAGTATAAAGATTGCCGGCACAGAAAAACAATCTCTGCGAAAAACATTTCTATACATTAGTATAGCTACCAACATCGGCCTGCTGATGTTTTTCAAGTACTTCAATTTCTTTTTAGACTCGTGGAATGAAGCCTGGGCATCGCTTGGTTATACCGGCATTGAGTACAATCTGACTACATTAATTATCCTGCCGGTAGGTATATCCTTTTATACATTTCAAACCATGTCTTATACGCTGGATGTATACCGGGGTAGCTAAAAACCAACCAAAGACATTGTAGCATTCGGGGCATATGTTTCTTTTTTCCCCCAGCTGGTTGCAGGACCTATCGAGCGGGCAACCAACCTGCTGCCGCAGATAGAAACCCCCCGGAAGTTTAACTACGCGCAAAGCGTTAGCGGATTGAGGCTGATATTATGGGGGTTGTTTAAAAAGATAGTGATAGCTGATACACTGGCGCCTATAGTAGATGCCATATTTTCAGACTACCAGTCGCAGCCGGGGCTGGTATTAATAGCCGGAGCTGTATTTTTCTCGTTCCAGATATATTGCGATTTCAGCGGATATTCCGATATAGCCATTGGTACATCCAAATTGTTTGGCATTGAGCTGATGTCCAATTTCAAATTCCCTTATTTCTCAAGGACTATAGCCGAGTTCTGGCGTCGCTGGCATGTGAGTTTATCTACCTGGTTCCGCGATTATATTTATTTCCCTTTGGGGGGCTCTCGGGCTTCAAAAGCGAAATCTATCAGGAATATTTTTGTCATATTCCTGGTGAGTGGTTTCTGGCATGGTGCCAACTGGACTTTCCTGGCATGGGGTGCCATTCACGCTTTGTTGTACGTGCCCTCTTTCCTTTTTGGTTACAACCGAAAACATATCGACGTCATAGGCCATACTGATAAGGTATCGGTTACAGATATCTTCAGGATAATACTCACCTATTGCCTGGTAACCATCGCCTGGATATTCTTCCGCGCTCCATCCATTGCGGATGCAGTGTCGTATATAGGCCATATTTTCACTAATTCGCGGGGAGCGTCCTCATACAATCTCTACTACGGGTACATAGTGGCGCTGCTGTGCATAGAGTGGCTGATGAGGAGAAACGAAAGACAGGTATTGAATACAGGATACAGGGCGCTCAACTGGGCGATGTACCTCGTATTGATACTGGTGATATTCCTGCATGCAAACAATTCCGCTAACAATTTCATTTATTTCCAGTTCTGATGAGGAAGTTCTTGTTAAAGGTCATATTGTTTCTGGGAGTAGTGCTGGTGTTAGCAGCAATGGCGGAGGTAATGATTGCACTGAGATATGAGCAACAGGCCTCAGCACTAGAGAGCTGGCACGTAATGAAAGGAGTGAATGCTGATATATTATTTGTGGGCAACTCGCGTACCCGCGTACACGTGGATAACGAAGCGGTGGGCAAATGCTATAACAAAAAGGTGTATAATATTACCCAGGAGGGGTATAACCTGGACATATTTGTAGCAAAAATCAAGAAGTACCTGGAGGGGAATAAAAAGCCGGAACTAATTGTATGCCAGGTAGACCCTGTGTGCTTCAGGCCTTCAAAAGATTTCTACAGCAGGAGCGCGCTTATAAAATATATCTTCCTGGACCGGGAAGGGATAAACAGTAGCCTGGAACCACTTGACGGGTATAATAAGTTTGAGGAGTTCGTCCCCCTGTTGAGGTACAAAGGTTTGCCGGGCATACTGTACAGGCACATGAGGGGCTATGATATACCGGCAAAAGATAAGGCGGTATACCAGCCGCAGGATTTGCAATGGGCGCCGGGCAGGATACCTGAAGACATCATGACATTTGATATATCCTCGTTTGCCGACGTAATCGCACTCGATTCGCTTTGCCGCGGCATAGGTACCCGGCTTGTGTTTCATTATCCACCCTTGCATCGCAAACTATATGAACAGCATACCAACTATGACGAGTTTGCAGATTCTATGAATAAACTGGGTGTGGCATTTTTCGACTGGAACAGGCAAAAAGACTGGAGTGACACAACCATTATGTATAACTATATTCACCTGAACAGGCAGGGCGCGGAGATACTGACTGATATGATATGTACGGACAGCGCATTCAGGTCTGTCATCCTGCAAAAGGGGTAGGCAAAAATCACCCTTACATTTTAGCTTTTTTAACATTTCGTTTTGGCATAAGCTGATAAAATATTTCCATATTTGTCACGTTAATGTCAACACACACTAAACTTTTATCATGCACCTTCGCTGCTTACTCTTTGCACCATTGCTGTTGTTATTGTCAACCACAGCAAATGCCCAGCCTTACACCATCAAAGGAGTGGTGAAGGACACCCTTAATATGAATAACCTGCATAATGCAAGTGTTACACTTATTCATGCCCAGGATTCTACACTGGAAACATTCACACGTACAAAAGAAGATGGTTCTTTCGTGTTGAATGTAACAGCCCCCGGTAAGTACATACTTATGAGTGTATTTCCGGGTTTTGCCGACTATGTAGACAAAGTAGAGGTAAATGAGAATAAGAAAACGACAGACTTAGGCGAAATACCCATGGTAACACGTACGCACCTGCTCAAAGAGTTTGTGTTTACCGACCAGTTTGCCGCCATCAAAGTAAAAGGCGATACAATAGAATATGTTGCAGACAGCTTTAAAGTGAGGGACAATGCCACTGTAGAAGAACTGCTGAAAAAGCTGCCTGGCCTGCAAGTAGATAAAGACGGTAATATACAAGCGCATGGGCAGAAGGTAGATAAACTGCTGGTAGACGGGGAGGAGTTTTTTACTGACGACCCGGCGGTAGTATCAAAGAGCCTGCAGGCAAAAGCTGTGGACAAAGTGCAGGTATTTGACAAGAAAAGCGAACAAGCCGAGTTTACAGGTATCGATGATGGGGAGTCTACACGTACAGTGAACCTGCAACTGAAGGACAATATGAAGAAAGGGTACTTCGGGAAAGTGATAGCTGGCGGTGGTGTTGGTGATGACCAAAATTATTTTGAGAATNNATGGCAAGGTAGTAGGTGCCGGCGGGGCAGGTGACGACCAGGGATACTTTGAGAACCAGCTGATGGCCAACTATTTCAAAGGGAAGAAGAAAATATCCGCTTTCGGCATAATGGCCAATACCGGTAAGATAGGCTTGGGTTGGGAAGACAGGGATAAGTTTGGAGGCAGCAATAACAATACCGTGTTTGAAGATGGTGTTATGTACACTATGAGTGATGGAGACGAATTTGACAGTTGGAGCGGCCAGTACAACGGGCGTGGTTATCCCAAGGCGTGGACGGGTGGCCTACATTTTTCTGATAAATGGAATGAGGATAAACAGCACCTGGCAGGTAACTATCGCTACGCTAAGCAGAATATTGAAGCGGTAAATAATACATTTTCACAAATAATATTGCCCAATAACACACAACAATTCAGCGATGAAAGGCAGGATGAATTTAAAACAGGGCAAAGGCACCGTGTAGATGGTATGTACGAATGGAAAACGGATTCTCTTTCAACACTCAGGCTGACGGTAACAGGTAACCACCAGAATTCGCAGAACCGATCTGTCTACAACCAGTATAATATGGATGCGAATGGCGACACGTTGATAGATAATGAAAGGTTGATGACCAACGACGCTACAACCAAAAAGTTGAACAGTTCGCTGACATGGAAAAAGAAGTTCAAAAAAGACAGAAGGACACTGATGTTGTCATTGAACGAAAATTATGAAGAATCAGAAAGTATGGGTTTTCTATCCTCTGTCAATATATCCAGCCTGAACGGAACGGACTATGTAGACCAGAAAAAAGACAATGACCGAAAAGCACTGCTGTTAAATGGTTCAGCAGTATATACGGAGCCAATTACCAAAGTAATGGCAGTATCCGTAGAATATAAACTGGGTGTGAACAACAGTACATCTGAAAGGACGACATTTAATAAGAGTAACCCCGGTGCAGACGCATATGATGTGCGCGATTCTACGTTCAGCAATAGTTATGCTTACAATATTGTAACCAATACCGGCGGAACTACACTGAGTTGGGATTATAAGAAGATAGATTTTTCTGCAGGTGTTTCAACAGCTCATACAGGTTTTACGCAACGGGATTTGCTGGCCGATACTGTTTTCTCGTACGATGTTGTTAACCTGTTTCCCAAAGCAATGGTGCGGTATGAAATAAGCAAACAGACGCATATNNTTTCAATTATTATGGTAATACCCGCCAACCTACCATACAGCAGATACAACCACTGCGCGACAATACTAATCCGAACAACCAGCCTATAGGCAACGCAGGCCTCACGCAGGAGTTCAGGAACAGCTTTAGCATAAACGCAAATGACTATAAGGTGTTGAGCGGCCGCTGGATATACCTGTACAGTAATGTCTCCCTGATAGATAATGCCATCTCTCAATCTGAGAATGTAGACACCCTGGGTCGCCGGACTTATCAATATGTAAACGTGGACGGCAACTACAGCGGCTGGGCCGGTGGNNGTATAGGCAAGCGTATCAATAAACTAAATACACGTATCGGGGGTAATTTCAACACCAGTATCAATCGCACTAACAACTTTGTAAATGGGGTGAAAAACACCAGCAACTTCAACAGGTATTCTGTTGGGTTTGATGTAGACTACGAAGACAAAGATGAAACGATAGAAGTGGGATGGGAAACTGACTTTGCCTATAACGATAATAAGGCGACTATAAGCACACTGGCTACCAGCTATTGGACGATAGAAAACACACTGGATGTGTCATTGATCCTGCCGAAGAAGTTTGAAGTAGGTACAGACTTTAACTGGTACATAAGAGAGCGTACGGTAGTGTTTGACAGGAATAACAACGTGTTCCGCTGGAACGCCTATGTATCTAAGAAATTCCTGAAGAACGATGAACTGGAACTAAGGGCATCAGTATTTGACATATTGAATCAGAACCTGGGTTTCAGCAGGTTTGCCAACAGCAACCAGGTGACGGAAACGAATTATAATACTATCCGCCGTTATGGCCTTTTAACGCTGATATGGAACTTTACGAAAATGGCTGCCGGTGCACCTGAGACCAATGCAGCGCAATTTATCACCAAATAATATTGAGGACAATGAAACAATTGATACTGATACCCGTTTTGTTGATGGCAGCTTTCACGGCACAAGCTCAACATACCTTCAATGGCAAGATAGAATTTGAACGCCGCACCAACCTGCACCGTACTATCGACCAGATGGATGACGAGGCCAAAGAGTGGATAGAAAAAATGCGCTCACAAATACCCAAGCATAACGTGCACTTTTTCAACTATACCTTCACGCCCACGCATAGTATATATAAGCCAGGGCGGGAGCAGGAAAACCCGGTTAAGTTCTGGTTTGCCAGTACACCCGCAAGTGAAAACATCGTTTATACTGATTTTACAACCGGTAAAGTGACTGCGCAGAAACAGGTGTATGAAGAGAAATTCCTGGTGAAGGATAGTATGAGAAAAATAAAATGGAAAATACAAGACGAGGTACGTACCATTGCTGACTATAAATGCCGCAAAGCGGTGGGTGTAATGTATGATTCCGTATACGTTGTTGCATTTTATACCGAAGATATCCCTGCCAGCGGCGGCCCCGAAATGTTCAGCGGCCTGCCGGGTATGATACTGGAAGTAGCCGTACCACGCCTGCATACCACATGGATAGCCACTAAAATAGAATACAATAAGCCCGACGAAAAAGAATTTGAAGTGCCTAAAAAAGGTAAGGAAGTAACACAAAAGGAAATGTATACCACTATCAGCACCAGCCTGAAACGCTGGGGCAAGTTCGCCGATAAGGCTGTGTGGTGGTCCTTATTGTAATATAAACTCTGACACACGAAAAGCCCCGCGATTGGCGGGGCTTTGTATTTTGTATTTGATGTTGTCTTATCCTATTGCCTGTTTCAGGTCGGCTATCAAATCTTCAGCGTCTTCTATACCTACACTCAGGCGTATGAGTGAATCTGCCAGGCCGTTTTTAATACGTTCTTCGCGCGGAATGGNNTGATTCAACACCACCCAGCGATTCCGCCAGTGAGAACAGTTTTGTCTTCTTCAGCACTTCCATAGCTGCATCTACGCTGTCTTCTTTCAATATAAAAGACATCATGCCGCCAAAGTCGCGCATTTGCTTTTTCGCTACATCGTGGTTAGGGTGGTCTTCAAATCCGCACCACAGCACTTTGCCTACTTTAGGATGCGCGCGCAGGTATTCTGCTACCGCTTTGCCGTTTTCGCAATGGCGGTCCATACGTA
>DINJ01000215.1 GCA_002423665.1 Bacteroidetes bacterium UBA5543
ACCCGGAAATCCGTATACCATAGTGAAGTCCCCTTCATTGTACCCGCCAATATTGATGGATAGGAACCTGTCGGTTGCATATGGCTTATTGTCTTTGCTGTACGGTGCCGGTTTATTGTTTGCGCCGGCATATATCCTGAATATACTGAAATCGCCGGTATGACGTGGCCACATCCAGTTGTCTGTATCTCCGCCGAAAGAACCTATACCATTTGGAGGAAACCCGACAAGCCTTATATCTGTATATTTCTCCATTAGTAAAGCCCAATATTCATTCCCGTTATAGTATGGTTTTATCATTACTTCGTAACCGGTAGTGTATTTGTACCCCTTGGCAAGATTTTTAATGCGTATTGCGATGATGCTATCACGAACTTTTTCGGATAGAGTATCATCCAGCCCTGTTAATATCCGCTCTGAAACATTTTCGATTCGACGGATAAAGGTGACGGACAGGCCCGGACAGGGTAGCTCTTCTTCATGGCCTTTAGCCCAGAAACCATTTGCGAAATAGTCTTTTTCCTTGCTGCTGAGGCCCTGAACGGTGCCATATCCACAGTGGTGGTTGGTCAGTAGCAGCCCTTTAGGGGATATAACCTCAGCGGTACATCCACTGCCAAACAGTACTACGGCATTGTTCAGGCCGGTTCCATCAGCATTATACAGCATATCAACGGGTATGTTCAGGCCGGCTGCAATGATGTCAGCTTCCTGGTTTTTCAGCAGGGGGGGCATCCACATACCCTTACGTGCGGTTGCTGCTGAGCTTAAACCCACTAATATGATAATAATTAATGTTTTACGAAATAAGAGTAGTTTTGATTTTTTCATAGAAAGAATAAACGCAGAAATTAATTTTGAAAGAAATAAATATACGGTTTTGCTATNNTTAGGGCAAAATAATTATATTAGCCCATTAGAAAGTGAAACTCTTTTCAGTATTATGAGAAAAAGCCTGTTATCGGTAGTTTTTTTGATAGGTTCATTTATGAATTCTGTCAATGCCCAGGAGGATTTGTTTGTAGCACCTGATACCGTTTGCGTAAAGCAACCTATTCAGCTGGTGAGCAATTTTCCTGATAAGCAGTCACATTATTGGGGATTTTGTTCAGGATATATCTATAACAGACCTACCGGTTTGAAGATAGATGGATTGGGCCTGAACGGACCTTCAGGTGTAGAAGTAGCCAAGAATGACGATGGTAACTACTATGGCTTCGTAATAGACCCGGGCAACAACACATTCAAAAGGTTAAACTTCGGTACCAGCTTGGCCAACACTCCTATTGTAACAGACTTTGGAGATTTAGATGGCATTTTACCGCAAGAGGTGAGTTCAATGTACATGGTACGTGACCCTGAAGATAATCGCTGGTATTTGTTTATCACTGCAGGCTTTAGCCAGGCATCGTCAGTATTGGGCCGTATCGATTTTGGTACTTCACTGGCCAATACACCCAACATAGTTACGTTTGGCAACCTTGAGAACAAACTGAACGTACCAAGAGGTGTGTTTGTAGCAAAAGAAGGAGATAAGTGGTATGGTTTCTTTGTTAACTACGCCTTGGGCCAGTTGATGCGTTTCGATTTGGATTCCAATATCTCACTGACACCGACTGTTACAGATTTGGCTTTGGCAAATGGTGTATTATCCGGCCCTACTGACATAGGTGCAATTATGGATAATGGACAATGGTATTTCTTTGTTACAAATGAAAATGGTAGCAGTATAGCCAGGGTAGATATGGGTACAACCCTTACTAATCCATCGCCTTCAGATATTATTATCAGCAATGCATTGGTAGACCTGGATGCTCCGTCAAGTATTATGTTGCTGAGAGATTGTGGCAGGATTTATGCGTTTGTTACCTCTAAAGGGGGACATGCTCTGATACGAGTGGAAATGCAAACCGTAGAAGGTCCATACAGTTCTACTGACTTCGCAAACCTGGGTGCTTCAGGACAGATATTGGCACCTACGTCAATATCAAGAGTGATTCGCGATAAGGATAATGTTTACGCATATGTATCAAATGAGGCCAATAGTTCGTTAACAAGGGTGTTGTTTGAGCAGTGTAGCGCATCAAATATCCAATATTCTTTAACAAACAGGCCTCCTGAATACAGGTATACGGATACAGGTACTTATAATATTTACTATGCCATTAATGAAGGCCAGCCCGATATGCAGGTACAGTGTAAGTTAATCCGCGTGTTGCCTACGCCCGCGCTTATCATGACTAATGATACTACCATATGTCAGGGTGATACTGCTTATCTCAAGGTCATCTCTATTAACGCAATTTCTTATACGTGGACCCCTAATTACAATATTTCATCGCCTGATAAGAATGAAATAAAAGTATGGCCGGAAGTAAGTACAAAGTATAACCTGCGTATGCCTTTCCCGATAGGTACTTGTGTAGTTGATACAGCAGTAGAAGTTACTGTTAAAAAGCTGAAAGCAGATGCAGGCCCCGACAGGACAATTGCAGATGGAGGCTCTACATTGTTGGGAGGACCTAGGACATCTNNCTCAACGATTTGATTATTTGAGGAAATGGACTCCTGAACAGTATATAGACGATGTCTATTCATTTAATCCCACTGTAAGTCCGCCACACGACTTTACCTATTATCTTACAGTTGTTGATTCGTCTGGTCAATGTTCTGTAACTGATACAGTAGCAGTATTTGTAACCTGTGATGATATGAACCTGCCTAATGCATTTATGCCCGAATCTAACGGCGCAAGGGCTAAGTTTGGATTGATAAACAGGCAAATTGCTAAATTGGATAAGTTTAATATATACGACCGTTGGGGCAAGCTGGTATTTTCTACAACTGACATTACCAAGCAATGGGATGGTATGATAAGCGGCGAAAAAGCTGCCGTAGGTGTGTATGTATGGGAAGTTGATGCGTTCTGCCTTTCCGGAAAGCGAATTAATAAAACTGGTAACGTTACACTGATACGATAACGACGCTCTCAAGAAATTATATTAGAAAAGGAACCGTAAGGTTCCTTTTTTGTTGATTGAATTGTCCTATTTTTTAATAAACAAAGACAATGGCAAATCATTTGTCTGGTTGTACCGCATGACCGACCTTTGCACAAAATTTTCTAAAAAATAAAATAGTACAAGAAAAATGAGTAACAATTGCGTGTCAGTAGGCAGTAAATTTCCGGAGTTTAACAAAAAGGCGGTAGTGTCACTGGAAAAAGGGAAAGAGTTCAGGAACATAGGTAATAGTGATATAGAAGGTAAATGGGCGGTAATGTTCTGGTGGCCTAAAGATTTCACATTTGTTTGCCCTACCGAAATTGCGGAGTTTAATAATAACTATATCAATTTTGAAGACAGGGATACAGTGTTGATGGGTGCTTCTACGGACAGTGAATTTGTACACCTGGCTTGGCGCAAAGACCACGAAGACCTGCGCAACCTGCAATTTCCGATGATTGCAGATACCTCGAAAAGCCTGGCTGAAGAACTGGGAATATTAGAGCCAAATGAAAAAATTGCTTACAGGGCTACCTATATTATAGACCCACAGGGCATTATTCGTTGGGTAAACATCAACGACCTGAGCGTGGGCCGCAATGTGGATGAGGTGTTGCGCGTGCTGGATGCATTGCAAACAGATGAACTGTGCCCCTGCAACTGGAAGAAAGGAGAAGAAACATTGACCAGCCAGTTAGAAATGGCATAATTGTCAAATAGATATTACGAGACATCCACCCAGTATGGGGTGGATGTTTTTATAAATAACAGATATGGAAACCAAAGAAAGTTTGAACCCCGCGGCGCTTAGCCTGTTGGCTGAGTTGGGAATAGAGGAAGGTTATACATCTCCCGGACTGCAGAGCCTGGCTGTTACGGACAGTAAGTATCTGCGTGACCTGAAGTTGAATGTAGCAGGTGTGTTGAAGAGCAAGAATCTTAATATTAAAGAAGCATTATTGTTAGCGCTGGCTGCGGCTGTAAATGAAAAGAACAATACGTTGATAGCTGCTTTTGAACAAAAGGCGGCAAAGGAGGGCGCTACTGCTGAAGAAATATCTGAAACGCACGCATGTGCGTCACTGCTCAGCCTGAACAACGTGTTTTATCGTTTCAGGCACTATATGAAGGGTAGTGAGTATTACAACAACACTCCTGCTGGTATACGTATGAGCGTAATGATGGCGCCTGTAATGGGTAAAGAGTTGTTTGAATTGATGAGCCTGGCTGTGTCAGCCTTGAACGGCTGTGAACAGTGCGTCACTTCTCATGAGCATTCCGTGAGGGCATTAGGTACATCCGAGGCGCGGGTATACGATAGCATCAGGCTGGTGGCGGTTATCAAGAGCCTTTGTGTAATAATATAACCGCAGGTTAACTGTCTTGCATAATAGGGAAGTACACGGAGAATGTGCTTCCCTTTCCTAATACACTATCTACCTTCACCTTGCCGCCATGCGCCTCTACTATAGCTTTTACATAGCTCAGGCCCAGTCCGAACCCTTTTACATTATGTATATTGCCTGTATGTGCGCGGTAAAATTTTTCAAAAACACGGGCCTGGGTTTCTTTGTTCATGCCTATGCCGTTGTCTTTCACTTGCAGCACAAACATTTCCTTATCATTCTTAGTGGTCATATCGATTAGCAGGTCGCCTTGAGAGTATTTTATGGCATTGTCCAACAGGTTGAAGACTACGTTGGAAAAATGCACTTCATCTGCCTCTATCATAAAGTTCTGTGCTTCGAGGCTAAGGTGTAATTTTCCATTTTTGTCTAATATCTGCAGGTTCACGTTGTCGGCTACCTTGCTGATTATTTCGTGGGCATTCAGGTTTTGAAGGTTGAGTTTAATATCCTGTTTTTCGATACGGGCCGATTGCAGGATTTTCTCCACTTGTTTGTTCATCCGCTTGTTTTCGTCCTTTATCATGCGGCTGTAGTAGCGGATTTTTTCAGTATCGTGTATTACTTTTTCGTTTGTCAGCGCATCTATAGCAAGCGAAATTGTAGCCAATGGCGTTTTCAACTCATGGGTCATGTTGTTGATAAAGTCCTTCTGGATTTCGGAAAGGCGCTTTTGCTTCAGGATAACAAAGAGTGTATAGCCAAAGAATACCATTACTACCAGCATCACCACCGTAGTAAAGGTCCATATCTCCATACGGTTCAGTAGGTAGCCCTGCTTGTTGGGAAAGTACACTCCAAAATAATAATTCGATTCATCCCATACCGGCAGGTTGCTCATTTGCTCCAGTACCGGCCCGCCTGATTTCACATAGGTGTCGAANNGGGTCATGTTGTTGATAAAGTCCGATTTGATTTCAGATAATTTTTTCTGGTTGAACATGGTGCGTATGGTAAGATAGAAAGCTGATATGATGATGATGGTGAACAGAATAGAGCCGGCAATATACCAGCCTATTTTGCTGATAATAAAGTTACTTTCTTCTTTGAAGTAGAGATGCAGTACCTCGATGTGATTTACTGCGGGATCATCAAGAGTGAGCTGTATTTCTACAGCTCCTTCTTTCATTTCCTGTTTAAACCCTTTTGAACGTACAATGTCGGTTTGGAAGATGTTGGTAATAGAATATTCGTAAGGTTCTCTGATATTATATCTTTTCAGTGCATTTTCTATTATGTTTTTTATCTCTTCCTGTGGTATCTGGTCTACCGTAAAGTTGAGCAGGTAAAAGTTTTTTGAATCCTCGTTAAGAAAACCGATACTGCCTCTGTTAAACAGGTAAACGTCATATAATGATTGTTTGATTTGAGTGCTGGCATGTAGAATGTCTTGTTCCCTCTGTTGTTTGCGCAGCTCTACAGAGTTGTGTANNAAGAGGAAATACTTTCTTCATCCGGAGGTAAAATTACGTAAACACAAACCGTAACGAGTGCAGGTTGCCGTGTATAAATATAATTTATTTTATCGTTAACATTTACAATCTGATTATGGCAGCGTTCTTGTTACTTTGTAATAACTATTTGTAAGAACGTGTCTGAATATATAGCAGAAGTAAAAGGGCTGACAAAAAAGTTTGACGGTTTTACGGCCGTTGATGGTTTATCCTTTGGTATAGGCAAGGGGCAGATATTCGGTTTCCTNNATCGTAAATGCCGTATTCAAAATCGGTTTTGATTTCACGAGTTGCAAACGCTTTGCGCAAAAGATTATCCAGCAAATTGGCATCAATGGGGCTGTTTACCATCACCACATAATAATTGCCCGACAACTGCCTGATAGGGTTGGTAACAGGTGGAGCCACCTTACTATAGGTATAGAACTCATGCGCTACCTGGTTTAGTGCGGCATTTACCTGCCGATGAAAATGGTCCTGCTCCTGGTTAAAGGCCTCACGTACCCAGTAGATCTGAGCTGTACTTAGCCCNNACTAAGAATGTTTTACTAAACCACAAACTACTATGAAAAAGCAAATCTTAATTGCAGCATTTAGTGTATTAACCGTGGCCTTTGCCACGCAATCGGTTATTGGGCATATCAAGGCGTTGGCTGGCCCTCTTTTTGAATGGGAAGCAACAACCTACGATTTTGGTACTATCGAGCTCAACAAACCTGCAGAACATGTTTTTGAATTCACCAATAATGGCGATGTGCCGTTGATTATTTCCAGCGCCAAAGCTTCCTGCGGTTGCACTGTTGCTGATTACACGAAGGAGCCCATTGCCCCGGGTGATAAGGGTTTTGTGTCTGCACGTTATAATGCAGCCAAAGCAGGCGCCTTTACCAAAACGGTTACGGTTACGGCTAACACAGGTGAGGAAGCCATTGTGCTTACGCTGAAAGGAGTAGTGGAAGCCACAGAGTAGAACCTATAGAACCTATCTCCATACCATAACCCGGCAGGAAACTGTCGGGTTTTTTATTCCTACCATCGGAAATATCTGCCCTTCGTCTCCCCGAAACTGTTTTTTAACCGTGCATTCACTTACTTTACAGTATGCG
>DINJ01000203.1:0-250 GCA_002423665.1 Bacteroidetes bacterium UBA5543
GGGCAGCGACCCCAGCTCTGTTGCATTCGATACTGTTCAAAGTGCAATAGCCAAAGATGTAGATGTAGCTATTATTGACACAGCCGGCAGGTTGCACAACAAAGCCGGCCTGATGGAAGAACTGAGTAAAATACGCCGTGTGATTGGCAAGAAAATTCCCGATGCACCTCACGAAGTACTGTTGGTGTTGGATGGCAGTACAGGACAAAACGCCATAGAACAGGCTAAACAATTCACTGCAGCTACTGAT
>DINJ01000203.1:379-669 GCA_002423665.1 Bacteroidetes bacterium UBA5543
TCTATCATATATACAGGCTCTCCAAACCATACTATATGTGGCCTTAATTGTGCACCGTCTTCGGCCAGGTCTCCCGGCAGTATATCGTTTTGTATGGGATAGATAAGGCTTTCGTCTTTCTCGCTACGCATTTTGAAAATTTCGCCATGCAGGTGGAGGACTTTGGTTGAACCTGCCCGCTCGTGCAGGTTGTCAATATTCTGTGTTACTATATGTACATCATAATGTTCTTCAAGTTCTGCCAATACCTTATGAGCTATATTGGGTACTGCCTCTTTTACATTGCGGCG
>DINJ01000203.1:717-9997 GCA_002423665.1 Bacteroidetes bacterium UBA5543
GTAGCTACTTCTTCTACTTTATACCCTTCCCATAGCCCGTCGCTGTCCCTGAAGGTGCGTAAACCACTCTCTGCGCTGATGCCTGCGCCGCTTAATACCACCAGTACTTGTTTGCCCATTCGTTATGATTGCTGCAAACAAATATAAATACTCAATGAATTACCTGTAATAAAGTGTGAGATAAATGGGAATGGAAATGACGATGGCTGATATAGCCAGTACTATTAATCTTGTTCGCCTCATCCTCGTCTGTGTATTGGCGTGCCGCTCAATTTTCCTCTGCCTGCTTGATTTCATCAAATTGTCTCTTGCACNNGTACAAATCTGCACCACATTTCCATTGTGGTCAAAATATTGGCCCGGCTTAACCATAGCTTAACTAAGAGAGAAATATTAAACTAACTGCAGCTTGTGCTTCAGGTTCAGCAGCATGCTGTCCGACATTTTTTCAACGTCAAACTCATGCTTCCAGCCCCAGTCAGCACGTGCTGCGGCATCGTCGATGCTCTGCGGCCAGCCATTGGCTATATCCTGGCGAAAATCAGGTGCATAGTTCATTTCAAACTCCGGTATGTGTGCCTGGATGACTGACGCCAGTTCTTTTGGAGAGAAACTCATGGCAGAGAAATTATACGCCATACGGCTCTTAATTTTTTCGGCCGGCGATTCCATCAATTCTATTGTTCCCCTTATGGCATCGTCCATGTACATCATAGGCAGGTATGTATCTTCCTGCAGGAAACAGGTGTATTTGCCTGATTTCAATGCCTCATAGTATATATCCACAGCGTAGTCTGTCGTACCGCCTCCGGGGTCGCCTTTCCAACTAATCAGCCCGGGATAACGCAGGCTGCGTACATCCAGCCCCCAGCGTTTGTTATAGTATTGGCACCACAGTTCTCCGGCATATTTGCTGATGCCGTANNATGCGCGTTTAGGTGCTTTTTCTCCTGTAGCAGACAGTAGGGCTGCCAGCAGATACACTTGCGTGATACCATGTTTTTTTATTGCATCTGTTATTGCCTGTCCATCCATGGCATCCAGCACCATATATGGTCCGGTGCCTGCAAGCAACTCATGTTCGTTCCTGATGTCAGTAGCCAATACGTTACTATCACCATATACCTTGCGCAGGGCCAGTGTCAATTCCACACCTATCTGCCCGCAGGCACCTATCACCAGGANNNAGGATTTTTTCATTGCTCATGAGCTTATTGCTTTTTCGTTGATGGATGGATACTAAGACTACAACTTCTCTTTTATCATGCTGATGAAATCATCAAACAAATATCTTGAGTCGTGTGGGCCCGGTTTGCTTTCAGGGTGGTATTGTACAGAAAATGCCGGTTTACCTTTTACCCTTATACCCTCTATGGAGCCGTCGTTCAGGTTCAGGTGTGTTACTTCCACTTTGTCTGAATTCCTGGCAGCCTCAGGGTCCACACCAAAACCATGGTTCTGTGTAGTAATTTCCGACCTGCCGGTCAACAGGTTTTTCACGGGATGATTGAGCCCCCTGTGTCCGTGGTGCATTTTAAATGTCGGTATATNNGGGCTTTTCCTGCTCCAGCGCCTGCTTTACAGTTGCTACCGCATAATCCATAGCGGCGGGGTCGCCGGGGCCATTGGAAATAAATACACCATGTGGTTCAAACTCCGTCAGGTCAGCATAGGTTGTTTTAGCGGGATATACCTTCAGGTATGCTCCCCTGTCTGCCATGCTCTGCAGTATATGACGCTTTACCCCATAGTCCAGCACCGCTATACGAATAGTAGCATTCTTATCGCCGAAATAATATGGCTCTTTGGTAGATACATATGACGAAAGCTCTAACCCTGCCATATCAGGCACTTGTTTCAGCTCTTCCCTCAATGCGTCTATTTCGTTCTTATCAGTAGAAATAACGCAGTTCATAGCTCCTTTGCTGCGAATATGCTGCACCAGGGCACGTGTATCTATATCGTGTATCGCTACGATATTATTTTTTACCAGGTAGTCTTCCAGGCTGTCGTCAGCTATCATACGGCTGAAACGCTCCGATATATTTTTACATATCAGACCCTTTATCTTCACAGATTCACTTTCCGTGTCCTCTTTTTTCACACCGTAATTTCCTATATATACGGTATTCATTATCAACATCTGACCATAGTACGAGGGGTCTGTAAATACCTCCTGGTAGCCGGTCATTCCTGTATTGAAGCAAATTTCACCACCCGTAGTGCCCCTTGCGCCGAAAGCTTTACCCTTTAAAAAGGTTCCGTCTTCCAACAGCAGGTACGCGGGTGCAGATTCTATTTGTGTAGGCATACTAAAAAAACAAATTGTGCAAATGTAAGAAAACTTACGTTTCGGGAAAAACTATACTTTTAAATAGCTTTCATCAATAAGTATAATGCCAGTACAATCGCTATCAGTACATAAAAGATGGCGTTTACTTTATTGCTTTTTTTGTAATAATCTTTCAGCTTTTCATGAAAGGTATTACGGATAGTCACTCTATTGACAAACAATAAGGAATTGAAAAATAAAGAGAAGTAGTTTTTATTCAGGTTGACGGAAATGATGGAAACCTTTACGATGGCGAATAATGCGATAAGTACCAGTATTATTGCCGGCGCTATCTCAACTATCAGGTTACGTATCATTTAGTGGTATATATTCGTTTTGTTATCCCTATCTCAGAAGAAATTAACGTAAATACGATATTATTTTATCGCTAATTCCATATTAACCGCAAATATGAGACCAAAAAAGGGGATTGAAAAATTTTAAGGAGTTTAAAATTACACATTGTACTAACAGCCATAAATCAACTCGTTTTATTATTTACTATTAAATTTGAATAGTGAAGTCCGCTGAGAACATATTAATCATTTTAGGCTATCCGGCCGATGCAACCGGACAGCCCGGCCCTATATTACAAAGCCGCCTGGATAAAGCTATTGAATTATACAAAAATGGCGTGGCCAGAAAGATGATTGTTACCGGTGCTGCGGTAGATAACGAATTTGTCGAATCAGAGGTTATGGCGGCTTACCTCATGCGCATGGGTATACCAACTGAAGATATTTTCACGGAGTCTTATGCCCGCAATACCTATGAAAACGCTTTGATGGTCAGCCGCATCATGAAAGAAAAGGGATATATACACGCTGTTGTCGTTACATCAGGTTTTCACCGCATGAGGGCAGAGACGTTTTTCAACCGGCATATAAAGAACGTGACGATCGTACCTGCCCCTTTCCCCAAAGGGTTCCCTTTGGCCAAAAGGCTATTATACGAGTTGAAAGAGTACATTATCATCGCATTGTTTAACATGGGCCTGCTCAACAGCAGATACTCCATCAATCAATCCTGATTTCTGATTGGCAAAAAATACAGGCACGGATTATGCTGCAATCATTGAAAGATTGCGCAAAATAAGATGGGTGGACAAATACCATACCTTTCACCGCATAGTGCCTGGAGTAGAAACCACGCCCGAAAAANNTATCGTTGAAGATTGCTGTACAGAACTCATCAGGCAGTACTCTGCTAAGAAACCTCCTACGGTAGCTATAATACGTGCCACCATTCTCCGCTATATGGACCTTGTTTCTTATGCGGAGGTAAATACCGAAAACCGCGACTTTGGCTACGAACTATGCTGGTATATAGCTGAGAAAACAGGTGTATCTGTACGCAAATACACAGAAACCAAGGTATATGGCTACTGGCGGGTGGAAGATAACCGGCTGAAAGAAGTAACCAAAAGAGGCAAAAGAGNNTCAGAAACCCTAAGTAACTACTACTTCGTATAGCCTAAAAGTTTCAGCATACTCTGCGCGCTTTGTTCTTTAGCATACAGCCAGTCTACCATATTACCGTTTTTATCCTGCTCTACTACCACGTGTTTGGGCGATGGTATCATACAGTGCTTGATACCGCCATAGCCCGCCAACTGGTCCTGGTAGGCACCCGTATGGAAGAAACCGATGTATAATGGTTCAGCCCCTTTTGCTTTATCTGTTTTAGGCAGAAACACAGCATTGATATGCTCCTCTGATGTATAGAAATCGTGGCTATCGCAGGTGAGGCCTCCCAGGTGTACTTCCTGGTATTCATTGTCCCATTTGTTAATGGGCAGCAGCAGGAATTTTTCACCTATACCCCATGTATCGGGCAGTGTAGTGATGAACGAACTGTCAATCATATACCATGTCTCACGGTCGTTCTGCATCTTTTCGCCCAGGGTGCTGTATATCACAGCGCCGCTCTCTCCTACCGTGTAAGAACCAAATTCGGTATAGATATCGGGAACGTCAACCTTATTGCGCTTGCATACGCTTTTTACATTCGATATTATTTCGTTGACCATGTATTTATAATCATAGTCAAAACCCAGCGAGTGTTTTATCGGGAAGCCGCCACCTATATTCAGCCCGTCCAGTTCCGGGCAAATCTTCTTCAGCTGGCAATACAGGTTCAACACCTTATTCAGTTCACTCCAGTAGTATATATCGTCCTTTATGCCTTTGTTCATAAAGAAGTGCAGCATCTTCAGGCGAAACTTATCGTTGCCCTTAATCTTGTCTACATAAAACTCCAGCACTTCCTTCTTCTGCACACCCAGGCGTGAAGTATAAAAGTCAAAAGTTGGCTCCTCTTCCGTTGCCAGCCTTATGCCTATATTCACGGGGTCCTTAGTGCGTATCATTCGTTTGTAGTCCTCAAACTCTTCTTTATTATCCAGTACAGGCACCACATTCTTAAACCCGTCATTTACAAGGCGGGAGATAGCCCTTGTATATGACTTGGTCTTATACCCGTTGCAAATGATAAACGTCTCTTTATTTATCTTCCTGCGCTTGTACAGTTGCTTAATGATTTCTATATCATAAGCAAAAGAGGTTTCCAGGTGTACATTGTGCTTCAGGGTCTCTTCCACCATAAAGGAGAAGTGCGAACTCTTGGTACAATAACAATNNTAACGGTGCTTCTTTATAGCATCATTAAACAGGCGTTTGGCAGTATTTATCTGCTGGCCTATTTTAGGCAGGTAGGTCAGCTTGAAGGGCGTACCATACTTGTCTATCAGCTTTTTTATGTCCACACCATTGAATTGCAGGTAGTTGTCCACTACATCAAAACCTTCCTGTGGAAAATCGAAGGTTTGTTTTACCAGGTCAGTATAGCTGTTCGTCATTTAACGGCGGCAAATTATTATCGGGTAATCCTCTTTAATTATTTAACGGATAAAGTTATAATTAATTGATTTCATGCAAAAATGTAGGGGCAAAGTTCTGTAAAATATTTTTAGCCGTGGCGGCAAATTCGATTAAGTTTGCGGGTATTTTGTCATATGACCAGAAAGGCGTTGTTGCAAATGCACCTGGCGGTGCTATTATGGGGTTTCACAGCGGTTTTGGGCCGCGCTATCGACCTTTCAGCCCCTGTGCTGGTGTGGTACCGTATGCTGCTCACAGCCCTGTTTATGGCTATCATTCTCTATTACCGTAAAGAATGGGTGCCCATCAGCAAGGGCGACAAATACCGCCTGATATGGATTGGCTGCCTGATAGGGCTGCACTGGGTGGCTTTTTACGGCTCTATCAAGCTGGCCAATGCTTCGGTTGCACTGGTCTGCCTGTCTACCGCCAGCATCTTCACCTCCCTGCTCGACCCATTTGTGAACAAAAGCAAACACAACCTGCCCGAACTGCTGCTGGGCCTGCTGGCCATAGCCGGGGTATACCTGATATATAGCTTCAAAACAGCATACGGCTGGGGCGTACTGGCCGGGGTTATTGCCGCATTACTCAGCTCCTGGTTCACGGTACTCAACAAAAAAATAGCCCACAAATACCCGGCCCGCACTATGGTGTTTTATGAAATGACCGCCGGCTGGACGCTGATAACATTACTGCTGCCGCTGCAACTGGTTTTTTCCACCACCGAAGTGGACCTGGTACCCGGCGCTTACGATTGGCTATGGCTGGTTATTCTTAGCCTGTGCTGTACCGTTTGGGCGCAATCGCTGGCGCTTAACGCATTGAAGTATATAAGTGCGTTCACTTCTACCCTCAGTGTGAACCTCGAGCCTGTCTATGGCATTTTGTTGGCATTCGTTTTTTTTAAGGAATACGAAATGCTCAGCCCTGAGTTTTATATGGGTATGGGGTTGATACTCTTATCCGTACTGCTGCAAATGCTGCGGGTACTGCGCCCCGGCAAAAAGGTGGAAACTTTAGTAGAAGACAGGGGCGGAATAGATTAACATTTGTTAGGGAATATCTGTAATATATTTTCTTTAGTTTAGACTGATAATTGTATCCTATGCCATACCGTGTACCGCTGCTGGCCATCTTGGTTTTAATTATTTCTACCCGGGCATTAGCCGGAGGAAAGGGTAGCTACCCATATCCTACACCTTATGCAGTGGAAGATTTGAAGAACGGTGTCATTCCCGACACAGTGCAGCCAAGCAACATAGATCATTACTTCAACAGGTACTTCCTAAATAGAAACACTAAACGGCATGGCGAATGTGAAATTTTGTTTGAAACAAAGGATTTCGTTTACTATGGATATCCATGGACGAATGAATATGGTGATATGATGATTTACCTTCACTATAAAATAAGTAAAGACAGTTTATCTGAAAAATTACCATCCTATAAAGCGTTAAGCATGGGCGCAATAGAATCTCAAGTACTACCCTGCTGGGACACCGTAGACAACTATTATAAAAACCATAAAAAAGCAGTTAGTTGGGTTAAGCCAAGCGAGTGTGTTCATACCCATAGCTATCAATTGACTGACGATTATATCGTTCTACACAGACTATACAAAATAAAGAGCCTTATCCTGGACTTTGTAACAGTAGATATATACGACTATACAATATACATAGATAAGAAAACCCTGGAAATTGCCTATACGGAGAAAATAATAGACAGCATGAAATAAACTGTCGCATTTCCACCCTAAATATGTTGTTACACCACCTGCAACCGCATCAGGTTCTACTGTACCTTTGACAGGAATTCTAACATATCTATCAGATGGAACAAGGCAATACATCACAGGAAACATTAGTAATCACCCCCAGGACCAATATATGGCAGGCCCTGAAAAGCGCTATACTCGGCACCGAGGCCGACTATACGCAAATAGGCCTGCGCAAAGCTATCTTTCTGCTGGCCGTACCCATGATACTGGAACTGGTCATGGAGTCAACTTTTGCAGTGGCAGATATTTACTTTGTAGGTAAACTGGGCGCCTCGGCAATTGCTGCTGTAGGACTTACTGAAACTTATATGTTCCTGCTATACTCCATCGCAATGGGTTTAGCCATGGGTGTCACCGCCATAGTAGCACGGCGCATTGGCGAGAAAAATCCTAAAGATGCCGAAGCCACCGCCAAACAGGCCATATTGCTCACAGTACTGCTATCATTGCCCTTTGCCATTGCAGGTATCTTCTTTGCTAAAGATTTACTGGCGCTGATGGGTGCCGATGCATGGAGCCTGGAACATGGCTATAAATACACACAATGGATGATGGGTGGTAATATGGTCATCATGCTGCTCTTTGTCATCAACGCCATATACCGCGGCGCTGGCGATGCGTCTATAGCCATGGTGGTATTGTGGGTGGCCAATATCATCAATATCATCCTCGACCCCATCCTGATATTCGGCTGGGGGCCTATACCTGCTATGGGAATAGAGGGCGCTGCCGTAGCCACCANNGGCCGTGGTACAGGTGTAGTGATACAACTATGGGTATTGGCGAAAGGCGGCAAACATATCCGTGCCAAAATAACAGAGATGTACTTCGATGCGGGCATCATGCTAAATATCATCAAGACATCGCTGGGTGGTGTTGGGCAAATGATTATCGCTATGACATCCTGGATATTCCTGATGCGCATACTGGCCGACATAGGCAGCGAAGCCGTAGCAGGTGCCACCATCGCTATCCGTATTATGATGTTCACTATCATGCCTGCATGGGGTTTATCTAACGCGGCCGCTACATTGGTAGGGCAAAACCTGGGTGCAGAACGGCCGGACAGGGCGGAGTCATCAGTATGGAAGATAGGCGTGTACAATATGATATTCCTGGTGCTGGTATCGGTTATGTTTTTCCTGTTCAACGATTCGCTGATGAGGATATTTACCCAAGATGAAGCCGTGGTAGCCGTAGGCGGTACCTGGCTGCGAATACTCTCCTACTCCTTCTTCGTATATGGTTGGTGGATGGTAGCCGTGCAGGCTTTCAATGGTGCAGGGGATACTACTACTCCAACCAAAATCAACGTCGTTTTTTTCTGGCTGATACAGATACCACTGTCTTATTTCCTCGCCATCACGCTCGATTGGGGCTATAGTGGCGTGTTCTGGGGTGNNGATTGTTCACACTCTGGCTCTTCAGCAAGGGCAAGTGGAAAGCACACAAAGTATAGCTCCTGGTTTAACGGCCAACGGTTATGCTTGCTGCAGACTTCCTGAAATTATCCACCAGCATCTGCTCATCGACGGCATTGTTGGTTACTATGCTCACGCCGAAGTTCAGCGTATCCAGCATGGTGCTGTAGGTGACATATGTAAAGTATGGTTTGCCTGCATAGCTCACCTTTAGCGTAGCTTTGTCAAATACAACGCCGCTTAGCGTTTCCTGCTCCAGTGATTTTTCAGCGCTGTACTCGCCCGTGGCATAGCTGCGGTATTGCTGGGTTAGCAACTCTGCTAAATCAGGAAAGTCCTCATCCCGTTCATAGCTGCGCACAAAGGCGTAGATGGCATTCATATCCTTTTCTCCTTTACGCACTCCAAGAATTATCTTCTTCTCTCCTCCCCGCTTATTCGCAGCCATATCCTCTTCGTAATAATGCTCCGCCTTATAGGCCAGTTTATCCCTGTCTGCTTCGCTCAATATTTCCCATCCGTCTGGTAATACCATCTGCCAGCCTGTTGGTTCGTAAATGAATACCTTATTGCCAGCCCCATCTGTACTTATGCCATCATCGCTGCACGATGCAAATACCAACACCAGCAAAAGGACAAATAAACTACGCTTCATAGAGCAAAGGTATTGATGAAGCTGCAGAAGAAGACCGATATATTTAACATTACATATAGCATTTACACAAATGGCTATGACTATTTTTAATGATACAAACCTCATGTATCATTTGAAAAGACTACTCCTGCATACCGCCCTGTTTCAGCGCATCAGGCTACCGGCTGTTTTACTGACCGTCATATCCGCTGCTATATATGGGCAGTCAGG
>DINJ01000107.1:0-183 GCA_002423665.1 Bacteroidetes bacterium UBA5543
ATAATTGTTTCATCGGCACCGCAGATACGCTACCCTGATTGTTATGGTATAGATATGAGCAGGATGGGTGATTTTATCGCCTTCCGTGCAACGGTGGAACTACTGAAAGACAGGAAGATGGAAAACCTGCTGACAGAAGTATATGAACAGTGTGTACAGGCGGATAAAGACGGTACACTGGAT
>DINJ01000107.1:366-5251 GCA_002423665.1 Bacteroidetes bacterium UBA5543
ATGATATTGTTATTATTGAACGCAAAATATATTTGACAGAAGTAAAATGATCAGCATCAAAAATAAGGAGCAGGAAGAGTGCCTGCTTTTGGTAGTGGATATGAACGGACGTGTGTGGGCTGAAACCTATATGCAACCCAACGACAAACTTACATTGGACATCAAGGAAATGTTTTCAGGTATATACAACCTGGTTTTTAAAACGGCGACAACCAGCCACGTACAGCAGATAGTAAAATACTGAAGTTCTTACCGCTATTCGGGTTTGTAAGGTATCTTTATATGCCTTAACAACACCCGTANNCTATGTAACCATAGCCTTCTTTTTATGTGCAGGACTGGCTGCCGCAATTGCTGCCATACAGCCTTTCTGGTTGGATGAGTGGTTCATTATCCAGAACCTGAAATTCAGGACGACAGAGGCACTGTGGGGGCCACTGGAGTATATGCAGCAATTCCCCAGGCTATACCTGCAAACCCTGAAGATCATTAGCGAGACGTTTAATTACAGTTACAGTTCCTTAAGGTTTCCTTCTTTTGCCGTACATGCTGCGGGTGTGCTGTTATGCATATACCTCGGCAAAAGGTTGTTTAAAGAATCGGTAACAGCGGTATTTACGTTTATACTCATTTACATTTCCTTCAAGACATCGTTGGATTACTTTGTACAGGTGAAGCAGTACACTATGGAAATGCTGCTTGGGTTGGTAGCCATGTCGCAGATGATGAGTATTCAAAAAATACTGAGCAGGGAACGACTGTCGATGTTGCATTGGATACTGCTGTATACCAGTATGGCGGTTATTACCTTTTTCAGTTATACTTATCCCATACTGGCAGCGTCAATGCTGTATGTTATAGTGATCAGAAGGGTTATAAAGAAAGAAGATGCTGTACAGGACAGGTATAATCCTCATGTTCCTTTGCTGATAATATTGAGTGTGGCAAGCGTTGCACTGTTTTGCATATATGATGTGATGTATGTAATGCATGACAGTGGTATGCAGGACTACTGGAAAGATTATATCATGAAAGACGGATTCAGTGTGACGTTGTTTTTCGGAAATATATACAAGCTGTTTGCCCACCTGGGGGCGGGTGCTTTGTTTGAAATCATATTCGGGATATTGGGTATTGCCGGCTGGATATCGGGCTTGTACAATTTCAGAAATCATGTAAAGAGTAAAGAGCCGCGCGAGATGGCGGCCGCGTTTTCAACAGTAGTGGTTGCGGCAATGATGGTATTATTTGCAGCGGGTAAATTGCCATTGGGTGCGCACAGGCTCAATGCATTTGCAACGCCCATGCTGGCATTGTTGTCTATCAACTTTTTGCTTTGGGTGCAGGAAAAAGCCAAAATGAAAACGGCGGTTACTGTATTGCTTTCCATACTACTGCTGGCACAAGCAGGGAATGTATTTTCATCTGTTATTGATAAAATGACGAACGATGAAACGAAGAAAAAAAGGGCGATATATAATAATGTGACAGCTTGTATTAAAGACGCGCAGGAGCAGAGGCTGCCTATATTTGTACATCGTAATATAGCATACCCCAGCGATATACATGCAGAGGTGACCGGCGATTGGGTGCTGGAAACTTTTCCAGCTTACGATGTGCGCTCCGGGTTACAGGTAATTGCCGTAAACGATAGAAATGAAGTGGAGGCATTGATGCGGGAGCAAAAAAAATCTGCCGCTATGTATTTAGCGGCAGATGTGTGCGAAAAGATTGCAGTTGATTAGAAAGCCCTGTTGACCCCAACCACATAACGCAGCCCGAAGTAATCAGGATTCGCATTGGGTGGACGGTTGAGGAATGCGGGTATATCTACACGAAGTGTGAGGGGCCTTGCTTTAGAGAACTTCCACCATTTTTTTACAGTAAAAGCGGCACCCAGGCCCGCATCTACACGAACGCCGCTCCACATGGTTGTGGGTGTTGCATCCCAGTAAGAGTTGAGGTTAGTGGTGCGGCTTAGCTCTATCATGCCGGCATCAGCAAAAGCATACAGATCAACATGCAGCCAGTTGCGTGTGAATTTTGGTTTCAGCGGTATGTATTTATCTACATCCAGCTCGGCATTGGCAGCCACTCCGCTACGTCCTTTATAGCCTATCAGTATTTCGCCGTTGCGTTGTTCCGCAATCAGGTAGNNCGCCGCCTGCCTGGAAGTGGTTTGTTTCCTTCTGAGAGAAGCCACGCCATGCATCTGGCACGAAACCAATGGTGCGTGTGTATTTGTTCTCCATCATATCCTCAGGATTGCCGCCGGAGAGCCACAATGCGCTTTCGTAAGGAACAACGGAGCCAACACCATACCTGCCGAACAGTCGTGTGCGCAACTCCAGCTTATGAATGTTTCTGCGGTTGTTTATTTCCAACTGCGCATAGCCATAGTTGAAATCGTTTGTACTGTTGCCTGTAAGGAAAGGAGCGCGTGTTGTCAACACTACATCACCACTGCCACCGAAGTATTTCATCTTATGCCGCCATGCAATGTTCAGCGAAGAATTGGGGCGCGTACGCGCGCTGCTCCATTCGTTGCTGTACAGCAGATAATCCCTGTCGCGGGCTACTTGCCTCCACATGGTGCGTATGTCAAATGTAATTGCATTGTTCTTGTTTACGTCCCAGTTGGCACCGCCCTTGTGATACCACAGACCATCGAGCAACCTGCTGCTGACCTGCAATTGCAGCTTGGGTGTAAAACGTGTTACAGGTGATTCGTAATTGAAATTGTAATTGAGTGCTACATATCTGTCGTACCAACCCTCGTTGGCAAAGCTCTGGTATTGGTTGTATTGGCCCATATGTGTATTCCACCAAACTGTAAGGTGCGTTTTGTGCATGGTCTGCATATAGTTGCGGTTGAGGTATATGCCTGCTTTCACACCGTCAACAGGATTCCACCACATGTCGGGGCGTATGAACGCCTGGTTGTGATGGCGGTCGGTTGGGTAGTTGACACCCATGTCAGGTTTTACCACCACTGCTTTGGGCGACAGGTGCATATTGCGGGTTTTGTAATTGTCCATCGCATATATATCGGCCAGGCGATGTGTGGTATCTATCTCTACATGTTTGACGCCTGAAGGTATCTGCACATGTGCTTCGTAGGTTTTGTTAAGGCCTCCCCATCCATACCATTTGGGCAATATTTTAGCATCCGTATCTTTTTCAAACCATGTATTCGGTATGTGATAGTTATGCTTTTCACCATTGCGTGCAGTTATAGTGAAATCTATCGGCATTTGCATTTCGCCATGGCGCATGAAAGTCACTGCGAAGCTGTCGTTGCCTTTGATTTTACGGATATGCGTTACACCATAGTCCAAACGCTTTGTTGTTTCCAGCCATTGGTCAAAAAACCAATTGAGGTCGACCTTTGTGTATTGAATAATAGACGTCCGAAAATCTTCGAAATATGGATGTGCGAAACGCCATTGATGAAAATAGTGTTTCATAGCATCGGAGAATAATGAATCGCCTAACACATATTGCAGGTTGTAGAGCATGGATGCTGTTTTGTAGTATACCAGGCCGTAGCCATTTTCGTGGTGCAGTGCATTGCCAAAGTCATTGGAATGGGTATTCAACGGCACTTCATCACCATTGAGCGCATCGTGTATATATCGGTTGTAAACACGCAGGTCGCGGTAGGTAGTAGGGTAGTACGCCAGTTTGCCAAACAGTTTTTTGGGCCTGCGCGATATAGTGTCACCCTCCAGTTTTATCAGCCCCCATGCTGTGAGGAACTGTGTAAAGCCCTCGTCCAGCGATGCGCGGTAGGTTTCGTTATTGCCCACCATACCATAAAACCAGTTGTGCCCTATTTCATGTATCAGCAGCCCCTTGTAGCCCGGGTTGCTGCCGCCATCCAGTGTCAGCATCGGGTATTCCATACCATCAGCAGCATCGGCAGCTACCATTTTAGGATAGGCGTAATCACCGAAATCTTCAGAGAATAGTTTGATGATTTTCTTTACATACTGTGCTGAATTTTGCCACCCGCTTGCATGCGGCTCCTGTGCCAGGCCCACACATTCAATATTGTTCCNNCTATACGGTAGCTGGGGTCTGCTGTAAAGGCGAAGTCGTGTACGTCCGTAGCCAGGAACTTCCATACTTTCCGTTCTCCTTTTTTGTAGGGGATGATAATGGATGGCGGCTCATTCCATTTTTTGTCCTTAAAGTTTTTCATGTCCAGCTTCTCCCGCAGGTCTTTGGGCAGCACCTCGTCGCGGTTCTGCAATATACCGGTTGCTTCCACTATATAATTGGCCGGAAAGTCCAGCGAAACCTTGTATGCGCCGTAGTCTGCGTAAAATTCTTTGTTGAGGTGCTGATGTGTATCCCAGCCAAATTTGCGGTCATACACGCATATTTTAGGGAACCACTGCACGCCGTTGTAGTGCATTTGCCCCCACGCGTCATACATCTTCATACGGCGGCGGGTGGCGCCATTGTCCCAGTAGGTTTTGAACTTTATTTTGAAGGTTACTTTTTTAGACTTGTAAAGTGTTTCCGGCAGGTGCACTTTCAGTATGGTGTTGTCCAGCTCCAGTTCAACGCTTTTCCCGTTCACTTCTATATCTTCTATCACGCAGCCCAGGCCTTGTTCCTCTTTTTTACCCATGCGGGGTTTCACCATGTTGGCCAGTTCCAGTTTGTGCAGGTACGAACCTTTTACAAAAGCGTTCTGCCACAGGTGGAAATACACATATTCCAGGTTGTGCGGGGAGTTGTTGTAGTATTCCAGCGTTTCCGTACCGGTTATAGAATGTTCTTCTTCGTCAATACGTGCATCGATGGTATACATCACGTCCTGCTGCCAGTATGCCAGGTCGGGTTTCCTGTTACTCCAGTGATAGGTATTGTACCT
>DINJ01000078.1:0-13744 GCA_002423665.1 Bacteroidetes bacterium UBA5543
AGCGGTGCGGAGGTAAAAAAGGACACCGTGACGGATGTGGTGGATTATATCAAGACACTGGCAGAAGGAGTAAAGGTGCAAATCATCGTTCCACTGGAAACACACTATGGCCGTAGTATAGAGGAAGAACTGAACATATTGATGCAGAAGGGCTTCAGCCGTATATATGCTAAAGATACCGGCAAACCCCTGCGTATAGAAGATTTAATAAGCGGCGAAGTACAACTGCCCGCACAGCACAACTACCTGCTGATAGACCGTATCGTTNNGCTGGTGATACCCGATAAAAGCCTAAGCGTGTACGAGGGTGCGGTGGCCTGCTGGCGCGGCGAAAAGATGGGCGAATGGCAAAGCGCTTTTGTGCGTTCATCTGCCAAATACGATTTCCCCATACACAAGGCTGTGGCTGAGTTGAATAAAAAAGAATACGACTTGCTGTGGGAAGGTAATGAGAAGGTAAGCGGCATCAACGACTTCTTCAAAATGGTGGAGCAGAACCTGTACAAGGTGCAATACCGTGTGATGCAGGCACGTTACCGTGGCCGCACTACCTGCCCTACCTGCAAAGGCAGCAGGCTAAGGAAGGACGCTGAATACGTGAAGATCGCCAACACGACCATTATGGACCTGATGTTCCTGCCGGCGAGCGATTTGAACAATTGGTTTCAGAACCTGGACCTGAATGAACATGACAAAAAAATAGCACATAGGATATTAATAGAAATCAACCAAAGGCTACGCACCCTGCTGGATGTGGGCCTCGGCTACCTGACATTAAACCGCCTGGCCAATCCCCTGAGTGGTGGTGAAAGTCAGCGCATACAGCTCACCAAATTCCTGGGCAGCAACCTGACAGACTCGCTGTATATACTCGACGAACCGAGCATTGGCCTGCACTCACGGGATACAGAACGGTTGATAAAGGTGCTGAAGAACCTGCGCGACCTGGGCAATACCGTAGTAGTGGTAGAGCACGACGAACTGATGATGCGCGAGGCGGATTATATTATAGACATGGGGCCGCTGGCCAGTCACTTGGGTGGTGAGGTAGTGGCAGCCGGTCCGTACAAAGAGATAATAGCCAACGAGCATAGCCTGACAGGCAAATACCTCAGCGGGCAAATGAAGATAGACGCTCCCGCTATAAGAAGGAGGCCCAAAGGCCACATCAGGTTGGAGGGTTGCCGTCAGCACAACCTGAAAAATGTTGACGTGGATTTTCCTTTGAATGTACTCTGCGTGGTGACGGGTGTAAGTGGCAGCGGTAAAACCACATTAGTAAAGCAAACCCTCTACCCCGCCCTGATGAAACACTTCGGCGAAGGTACGGACAGGCCGGGCCTGCACAAATACCTGGGCGGTGATATTGACAACATCACCCATGTGGAAATGGTAGACCAGAACCCCATAGGCAAATCATCGCGCAGCAACCCGGTTACATATATCAAGGCCTGGGACGAAATGCGCAAGCTGTTTACATCGCAGCCATTGGCTAAGATGAGGGGCTTTAAAGAAAAACATTTCTCGTTCAACACTGACGGTGGCCGCTGCGATACCTGCAAAGGCGATGGCGAAGTAGTAGTAGAAATGCAGTTCCTGGCGGACGTACACTTAGTATGCGAAAGCTGCAAGGGCAAGCGCTTTAAAGACGAAGTGCTGGAAGTAACCTACCGCGAAAAGAGTGTGCACGATGTACTGGAGATGAGTGTGGATGAAGCACTGCTGTTCTTTGCTAACGAAAAGAAAATTGTAAAAGCCCTGCAGCCACTCAGCGATGTGGGGTTGGGTTATGTAAAGTTGGGACAGAGCAGCAATACATTAAGTGGTGGTGAGGCGCAAAGGGTGAAGCTGGCGAGCTTCTTAGGCAAAGGCAGTAATAAGGATAAGATACTCTTCATCTTCGACGAACCTACCACCGGCCTGCACTTCCATGACATCAAAAAGCTACTGGCTTCATTCGACGCATTGATAGAACAGGGGCACAGTATCATCGTAATAGAACATAATACGGATGTCATCAAAAGCGCCGACCATATTATAGACATAGGCCCCGAGGGTGGCACCGGCGGTGGACAGGTTTTATACTCCGGTCCACCCAAAGGCTTGAAAGAAGTAAAAGATAGTTATACAGGGCAATATCTTTGAAAAGTCAAAAGTCAAAAAATATCCTCCATGAACCACTATCCACCATCTAGACTACCCTTTCCTGAATACGAGCAGGGGTACATTGCTGCTGAAAGAGAATTGAGCCGTTGCACTACCCAGGAATATCCTGTCGAAGAGCGAACGGTCCTGCTTGGTGAACATAACTACCAGCGATGGTTTGGCTTTTTTCACTGCGCTCTCCAGGTCGGTCATCAGCGAGTTATCCAGGTCGCGGGCCTCGTAGTGTATGCCAATATCGTATTTGAATTTCTTTTTCAGGTCTTTCTGGGCTACTTGTTTGTCAGCCTCCATCTCGTAAGGGAAAGACAGGTGCAGCAGTTCTACATTAGCCTTCAGCGGTTTGGCGAACGCCAGCACCTGTGGTATTTCTTTTTCATAGTCCGCCATGTCCGATGCGTACAGCAGTTTGCTCACAGCCTTTGCTTTGTAAGCCGTAGGCACGCATATCACAGGTATGGGCGAGTTCTTTATCAGCGATGCCGTATTAGTGCCAAACAATTTTTTGACAGTACCTGCACCGCGCGTAGCAATACATATATAATCGCATTTATTATCCTGTGCATATTTAATAACACCATCCACCACGCCAAACATATGGTACGCATCGCACTTGTATTTGCCCGGCGTCACTTTCATTTGTTTGTACGTAGCACTCACAAAAGCTGTCAATTCTTTCATGATATTTTCTTTGTCTTCGTTTACGAAAGACTCGTACCTGGCGTCGCTCCATGTAGAAGCGCGCAACACCTGGTGTACATACAGAAACACCAGCTCCATCTTTTTCTGGGCGGCCAGCTTGATAGCAAAACGCAAGCCCGCGCGCGAATTAGCNNATAGCCCCACGTATATTGTTCATTAATGACCTAAGCCCGTAGAAAACATGACTTTCATCATAAAGACGTACACCAGCAATATCAGGAAAGAATCCACGGCCATCAGCCATTTCAGCCTGCTTTTATACACCAGCCCTATTATACCTATAGTGGTAATGAGTATAGTTCCTATGGCAGGCACCATCAGTTTGGGCGTAATATTTTCCAGCAAAGGCCCCTTGGTATATACAATATCGTACAGAGCCAATATGAATATATTGAACACGTTGCTGCCCAATACATTCCCCACAGCCATATCTACCGCACGCTGGCGTATGGCCATAAAGCTGATTACAATTTCCGGCAATGACGTGGACAGTGCAAGGAATACTGTACCGAAGAAACCCTCACCTATGCCAATCAATTTAGCCACACCCTCTCCATANNAGCAAACAGTACATACCTCAGCCATACCTGTCCCTTAGTGTATTTGATACCCGACTCTTCTTCCTTTACTTCTTCTTTTTTCATACCCGGGCGCTGCTCGTAGTTGTATACCGCACGCATGGCAAAGAAATATACCAGCATGAATATGAAACTATAATTACCTACCCAACCCGTATGCCCCAAAACACCCGGCTCTATGATAGCAAAAACAACAACACATAAAAGCACAATACCGAATGCAGCGGCTATAACATGCCCCGTTTGCGCCTCGTACGTCACCGGCAGGCGTCGTGGAAAGGCTGCATCAATCATGGAGAGTATCAGAATATTGAAAGCGCAGCTACCAATTACGTTACCTACGGCCATATTTGGCGAGTCCACTATCTGTATTGCGCTGATGCCCGTTACCAGCTCAGGCAATGATGTAACAGCCGCCATCAATATCATACCCATCCACATTTTGCCCCAACCCATTACTTCGGCCAGCAGGTCGCCATAGTATGAGAGGCGTGTGCCTGCATACAGTATTACCGATACACAAAGGAGAAATAGTATAATGCCCGTCATAAGAATGCTTATAGTTCAAGATAGCAAAAAAGCGGGTTTGATACTGTAATTATTAACTGAAGATTGATGTTCATGCTTTGGCATTTTATATACCTGTTATTGCCTATTTTAGCACTATGAAACGATACCTGGTAACTGCAGCACTTTTTGCATTTATAGCCTGCAACGCAGACACAACAGAAAACAACGGAAGCACTAATGCAACTCTGTCTGCAGAGACTGTTGATAACAACAATGTAGAAGAAATTCTGCCTGAGGNNATAACCAGAATATCAATGCGGTAAAATTGGTGATAAAAGGAAATAAGGTGTCGGGTGAATTAAAATATATAACCGGTAATGAGCCTCCGGCAGCTGGCAGACTTGAAGGCACGATTAAAGATGGTATCATCACCGCAGATTGGTCGTTTGTAAAGCAGAGTAATTATTATAAGATTCCTGTAGCGTTTAAGATGACTAAAAATGCTGTGTTTCAGAAGCCAAGCGCGGTAAATGCAGACGGACAGGCGTATATACCCGAAGAGGGTGAATATAGCTATGAATTCCCGCAAGTGAATTGCGAATACTACCCCAGGTAGTCGTTCAGCTGTCCTTCACTTTGGTGTAGGTATACACTACTCGTTTACCTACCAGCTTTACTTGCACTTCTACCAACTCAGTCCTGAAAGGATTGAGATTGGCAAACAAAGAAAGTAACCTGTTGACAGGCTGTTTCTTCTGAACGGGTTTGTGAATAGTTGTTTGCATCTTGTTGTAATGTTGTTTGTCTGTTACCCTTATGTGTTTATACAAGTATAACAAAAAATTCCAGATAATTTAATATTGATTATACACAAGAACCGCAATATGTTATTTACCTGTTGATAACCCCAATGCCCTAAAACGGGTATTATTTTGCATCTGCTTCTTTACCAATGCGTTGCGGAATGAGTAGGCTGATAACCACTACCAGTAATGCACCGATAACATTCAGCCAGAGAAAAGAAATGACGTCCAGCAGATAAATGACAACCACCAGCCCCTCTGTAATCAATGCCGCGTAGAATACTGAATGTCCGCTGATACGCTTCATATAAAAGGCTACAAGGAAGATACCAAGTATTGTTCCGTAAAAGAGTGAGCCAAGCACATTAACAGCTTCAATAAGCGAACCCATTTGCGTGGCAAACATGGCAACAATAATACTGAACACCCCCCAAAACAATGTATGAAGCCTGCCATACCTTAATTGTTGTACCTCCGTCAGTTCTTCTTTATTGTTCAGTAGTTGTATATCCATCATCGAAGACGCCGCGAGGGAATTCAGTGCGGCTGATATTGACCCCCAGGATGCCAGAAAGATAATCGCAAAAAGCAATCCTACTAATCCTTTGGGGAGGTTGTTCTTTACAAAATAGAGGAAGATATAGTTAGTATCGCCATTGTCAGAAGTCGGTGCAACGCGATTAATATGCTGCCTGACAGTATCGCGCAGGGCGCTTATTTGCTGTTGAGTTGACTTAAAATCGGTTACAAGGGATTCATTATCCCTGTCGTTGGCTATGGCTACAGCTTGCTTTGCGTATTGCACTTGCAGGCTGTTATACTCAGTTTCTATTCGTTGCGCAGTAGCAGAGTCTTGCTGCTGCAATATGCTATATGCCTGGCGATTGAAATAAACAGGCGAAGGCTGAAAGCTATAGAATGCAAACAGCAATGCGCCTATCAGCAATATAGAAAACTGCATGGGTATTTTTACCATGCCGTTCATCAATAGCCCCATCCTGCTTTCGCGCAGATTTTTGCCGGATATATACCGCCCTACCTGGCTCTGGTCGGTACCGAAGTAAGAGAGGGCGAGAAAAAATCCGCCAATGATGCCGCTCCAGATATTGTATTTGTCTTTCCAGTCGAAATCAGTGGTGATTACATTTAACTTCCCTGCCTTTCCTGCAACAAAGAGTGCATCACTCATATTNNCTTTTGTGTATGCGCCACCGCCTTTGCACCACCACTGTATGTATACACCAGCAATAGTCCGCCCATTATCACATTGGTCAGGTAGATATTCCAGCCGAGGATAGAAGATAGTATAATAGCCGGTGCGTAAATACTGATACCTGTTGACAAACCACGTGACAACAGGAACAAGACAGATGTCAGGACCCGTGTTTTACGATCGAAACGGGACTCGAGATATTGATAGGCAGTATATACATTCAGCTTTCGAAAGATGGGGATGAAACTGATGCTGATGACTATCATTGCTATAGGCAGGCCGAAGTAGTATTGCACAAAACGCATACCATCGGTATAGGCCTGGCCCGGTGCTGATATGAAAGTAATAGCACTGGCCTGGGTAGCCATAATGCCCAGCAATACAATGTACCAGGGCATATTTTTATCGGCCATAAGGTAAGATGCCGAACCATGGAGGTTGCGGCTCTTGAAGACACCATATAGTATGATGCCCGCCAGTGTAGCCAGTAAAACTATCCAGTCGATATTACTCATGCCCAGTGTTGCGTAAACCAATAATACAAAACTATCTGCAATAGCAGTGCTGCCACTACTACGATATACCATTTACTCCAGTTTTGTATTGGTTCTTNNCCAACACGGCTATGTACCATTTATTCCATTTGTATGTTGGTTCTGTATCCATTACGCTTATATATGGCTTATACTATGCACAAGCATGCAGTTATTCAATTAGGGTGTATATAATACGTATGCACTACTCCCCCCTCTGCCCCCGGCACCATAGACATAATACAGTGTATTGTTTCTGTAATAATAAGTTATGAATTCACTTTCATGCATACCTTGTACACTCTTGTTTGCATATACCAATGCATTCGACGTGTCTGTAGTATATATGTAAACGCCATGGGTTTTATAGGAACTATCAATATACTCAAATGTCTTACCCATAAAACTAACAGCGGTATCATTAATCACCTGAATCGCAACTACAGTATCGTCATAAAACGTCGTGTCAAAAGAGTTAAACGGACCAATATATGAAAACCTTTTCCATTTAAATTCGCCATGGAGGTTTTTAGTGTACATTTCCGCATATTTCCGTGAAGGGTTAGGATCGTCAATTTCTTCAACCAGGTTTTGAACGCCTGCTCTTGTACAACCCATTAACGCCACAAGCAATAAAACCATAACAACACTGTGCCTGTTCTTCAATTCACAGTTTCCCTGTTTTATACACTGCTGAACTAAAGGTTTATTGTTTGTCATACATTGTGATTTGAAAAAATCTGCAGAATAGTTTATTCTATTTTGCTTATTCTGTATAATACATATCAGATGTTGAGCCACCTAATGCATCCCATCGATGCAGGTACACAATGCTATCTGCCCTATAATAATACGAAAGCATTTTTACACCCCTGGGATATGGCTGATAAGTTTTATCCCAAAAAGAAAGTACATAGCTGGTATCCGTTTCTACAATATATCCCATAGGAGTGATGCTTTCAGACACAAACCCCAGTGTATCACCCAGGAAACTGATGGTAGTATCATTGATAACAGATACCTGTAGCAAATGGCCTTGTGTTACCGTATCATGTGTACCGGACGGGTAACTATTATAGGAAGATCTCGTCCACTTTCTCATGCCTGACACATTGGGCGTGTACTTAGTTGCATAGTCTAAAGGAGTGGTAACAACAGGCGTGTTAGTTTGAGGGATAATATTTGGATTCTCCTTACAAGAATATAGTAGCAACACAGCTAAAATTACAAACAGGTTTTTCACAAGATCAGTTTTAGGTTATTTACCAACTGATATAAAATTAAGCAATAGCCTGGTGGCGCCAACATTGCCTGCGGGTAACTGACGAAAAAATGACAGAGAGGTATATATATAATGCCCCTTGCCATATTGTGTATACAGGGTACTGCCCTTCAATGGTTGTTCGCCGGTATCGTTCATGCTGAACAACGGTGTGTAATGTTCATCCCATGTATCTGCAAAATACAATCCCCGCTCCTGTACCCAGCCATTAAAATCGGCTTGCGTTATGATATTGGGGTAGTTAAGTAAGCGATGATCTTTAGCCAGTACTTCTACTTTCGCGTCTTCTTCGGTTACACGACCACGCCCCAACTTAATAGGGTATGGGCCTATATCTTCTGTTTCCAGCCTGTGATTAGTATGATATTGCATCACTAATGTACCGCCCCCCTCTGCGTAACGTAGTAACTCGGGCATCCATACTTTTGCTTTGTCATTTATATTAACAGCACGTATACCCACTACTACAGCATCATATTTCGCCAGGTTGCCGGGGTTCATATCTGCATCTTTCAACACATCTACCTGCACACCCGTGAAACGTAATACCTCTGCTACATCATCGCCCGCGCCTTCAATATAGGCCACCTTCAACTGCTTCGATTGCCAGTTTTGCGGTATCACTTTAACCACAGGCTCGGTGAAATAGCATAATGTTGGCAAATGTTCATACTTAATTATATGCTTTTGTTTTTTATAAACATCCTTTCCTGCAATAAGAGTAACGCGAATCTCTGCACTGCCCGATGATAAATCCAATTTGCTTGCCGGAACAAATACAGGAACAGTCATAGTACCGGGCAATAGGTCCACTATTTGAACAGTATCAGCATAGCCCTTTGTAATAACAGCTAATTTAGCAACCTCTATTCTTTTCGAGGAGTGCAAGTATAAATTAGCCATTGCGCTACCGTCGGCCAACAACGTAATCATATCGTCAGCCATTTCCAATGTCACCTCAGGTGCAACTCTCAATGGCTCTACTACATCGCCATGAGTAGCATCAAGTGTTTTATACGATAGCGGCACTTCCAGTAAAAAAGTTTCATCGTCTACCTGTACACGTGTGGTTGCCACTAACGAGTTAGGAGTAAGTGGCAATCCCAGTAAATCCTGTCGTGGTATTGCATAGTGTGCATCATCAGGCTGTGGTTCTGACAGCCAATATGGCTCAGTATATGGGGTATTATCAGGTATTCGTATGCTTCGTTTGATAGTTATCAATTCATCGGCCGGCATAAAAAGATGACATACCGTATCGCTGGCCAGGCACTCTATGTCCAGTAGTTTTAATTTAACATTACCGCTACGTGCTATCGCATTGATGGTAAATGGAACATTCTCACCTCTTATCACTTCAGGCTTATCTGTTACTATCTCCATCATAAAGCCGGAGGTGTGGAGTATGAGGTTTTTAAGTTCGGTAAGCTTACGCACTTTCCATTCGTTCTCACCCATGTTCTTTACGTCTTTGTACAAAGACAGCAATGCAGGCAATGTTTTTTCCGGATGCGTGAAGTCATATGCACTGATAATCTCATCAATTTTCTCACCAATGTCTTTTCTGCCCACCCTGCCCCAGGTAATGTCTATACCATCGAAAATAGAAGAATCGAAAGGAGTGCCATCTACTAACTGCAGGTACTCTGTCTGCACACCGGGTATACTGCGAGTGCCCGCACCCTGGCTGCGGTGTATGCTGCGGCTGACACCTGCCAACTCACCATAGCCCATGCCCAACAGGCTGTTGTATTGCCCTACTTCCAGTTTGAATTGTTTGTCGCTGGTGGTATTACGGTCGCCAAATCGGTAGGCGTTGAACAATATACGTTTAGGTTGCCATGGTTGCAGGTATTTGAAATGTTCCTTATAAGCCTCACGACTGCCTGCAACTGTAAATGCCTTGTGTCCAAGTATTGCAGATGCAGCATGTTGCCCATGCCCGGCCTGTTCATTGGGCGGGAAACGGCATATAACTACATCAGGACGGAACTGTCTCATCACCCATACCACATCACCCGTCAATGTTTTTTCATCCCAATGTTTAAATGTCTCATTAGATGTTTTAGAAAATCCGAAATCAACTGCACGGGTAAAATACTGCCCGGCGCCTCCATCCAGTTTACGTGCCTCCAGCAACTCGTGTGTACGGATAAGGCCTAAAGCCGGACCCAGGTGCGGCCCAAGTATATTCTGTCCACCATCACCACGAGTGATAGATAAATAAGCAGTAGGAATGTGCTTCTCATTTACGAGCCAACCCAGCATACGCGTATTTTCATCGTCGGGGTGTGCTGCCAGGTACAAAACGCTGGCCAGGTTATTCAACTGCTTCAACTCGTGATATATCTGCACCGATGAGGCAGGGCGAACCTGCTGGGCGATCGAGAACAAAGGAAAACAAAACAAAAGGGTGATGACTAATATCTTCTTCATAAGCTATAAAAATACAACACCCACAGTTTTATCGGCTGTGGGTGCAATAATTTACTATAATAATCAACTATTTTTTAGCAGACATCTTTTTGATAATCGCTTCGTTAGCGCGCTTTTGCTCTCCTTCGCTTGGGCCACCTTTCGACACTTCCATCGCTTTGTTTGCGGCAGCGATAGCATCGTCTTTCTTACCCAGTTTCGCAGCTATCTTTGCTTTCAGGTGCCACATCCAGTATGCATCTGTACGGCTTTCGAGTGCTTTGCTTACATACTCAAAAGCTTTGTCCAGGTTCTGGTTTGTTTCATAATAATATGATGCCGCCTGGTAGTAAGGAATGCTCGGAGTTTCTACATTCTTTACGATGTCTTTAGCAATACGGTCCGCATTATTAACTTTTACANNGTTTTCCCATTTCATTACGATGTTGCAGGTATTGAATGTAATATCACCTACTTCAATAGTAAATGTTTCAGTCTTGTTATTAATAACTGAAGGCTTTACTTTGAAACGCGCTACATCTTTATCTGTGCTGTAGCCCATAGCGCCCCAGTTGCCCAGGTCAGAGTTCAGTATTATTGTCCACTCAGCAGCACCGGGGATAGTATAAAAGGAATATTTGCCGGCTTTTACATCTACGCCACCGATATTGAAATCTTCGCCCACTGTGAGCTTGGTAGATGCGTTAGCACCTGTACGCNNGCTTCATTAGCTCCTGTACGCCATACTTCGCCATAAGGCACCAGGTCGCCAAATACTTTACGGCCACGTGCTGAAGGGCGGCTGTATTCTATCTCTATTTCAGAAACAGAAAACTGTTGAGACACCTTGGCCGTCGGGCTGAGTGATGGTAATTTCAGGCCCTGTGCAAACGACATCGTCGAAAGGCTGGTTATCATTAATAATGCAAGTGTAATGTATTTCATAACAAATAGTTTTAAGATGGAATATGGACAAAAATAGGTTTCATTCATGTAGCAACAAAAAAGTATTTGCTTATAGGGGCTTAATAAAGCTTAAATGTACATGGCAAGGTAAATATCAGTCCTTCAACGCCTCATCAATCTTCTTCGCCATTTCTGTAAGTTCCTGCTGCAACAGCGGGTGAGCAAAGGTAGATATAGCACCGTCCGCAGCGTATGAGAGCAGACACATGGCTACGAAGTCCTGGTCATCCTTACCTGCATACTGGGTACGTAGTTCTGTTATCTTGGCGTCAGCCTGTTTCACCGCTTTACGTACTGCTTCTTCCTCGCCGGGAGTAATGCGTATGCGGTAACTGCGGCCTGCCAGCCATACATTTATCGGTATCAGTTCTTCATCTGCCATAGAGGAATATTTTTATTCAGCTGTGACTGCTTTACCATCTACGTCTTCCGGTTTCTGCATAAACCTTTTCTGGAATAACAATAACGTTATTACGCCACATGAAATAGCGGCATCCGCAATATTGAATACAGGTTCAAAAAAAGAGAATTGCTTACCGCCCCAAAACGGCACCCAATCGGGCAATACGGTATCTATCAGCGGGAAGTACAGCATATCTACTACCCTGCCGTGAAACAGCTTACCATAACCTTCTCCAAACGGAACCAGCTTTGCTATATGGAAACTACTTTCGGTGAATATCATACCATAGAATATACTATCTATAAGATTGCCCAATGCACCGGCAAGGATAAGAGAACCGCAAATCAGCAAACCTGTATGATACTTCTTGTCGACCAGTTTTCTGAGCAGGAAGAAGCCAAATACTACGGCTACCAACCTGAACAGCGTAAGAACCAGCTTGCCCGTAGCTGCATCGCTGAGGCGCATACCAAAGGCCATACCCTCATTCTCAATGAAATGCAACCTGAACCAACTGCCCAGCACATTTATCTCCTCTCCGTAATAGAAATTGGTTTTGATATAAAACTTACTGAACTGGTCGGCTATGATGACGAGCAGCACTATTAATATGGCATGACGGTATCTCACTATAGAATTTTCTGATGTATCTGCGGCAAAGATAATGCCTGCGATGTTTAATAGTACGTAAATGCTGTTAGTGGATAGTGAAAAAGCGGGGACAGATACTGCCCCCGCTAAACATAACAACCAAACAATATATCAGAATGTCCCCCTGAGGGTCAGGACAAGGTTGCGCCCCGGGGNNCCCAGGTTATCGTTGAAACGATAGCCGGTGCGAAAATTGAGTGTGTACCATGCCGGCATACCCAGCGGGGTTGCATAGTTCAGGTTGTCTTCGCCTGAAGGGCTGTAATCCTCCAGCCTTTTCCAGCCGTTGTACATAGCGTATACTTCTCCTTCAAAACGCTGCTGTTTATACATCAGGCTGGTTTTGCCAAAAACAGGCGGTATATGGTCAAGTGGTACTTCCGCACCATTCTGCACGTATCTGCCGTAAGTATAATTGAATGAACTATACAATGTCACCCTTGGCATCAATTTCAGGGTAATGGCTGCATTTAGGCCATACAGGTATGCTTTCGCTTTGTTTTGATTGGCTACTACCTGCGTGAGTTTACCGTCATACATTACACTGTCCTCGCCATTTAATGCAAACGCTGATGTAACAATCGCATTGCGGAACCAGGTATAGAAACCATTAGCCTCCAGCCTGATATGCTCCCCATCGGTGTAACTGACACCTAAATCTGCATTGTAGGTATATTCAGGGCCCAGGTCCGGATTGGGCACCACCAGTATTTCTCCTCCAACAGACTCAAATACCTTGCCCAGGTCATCAATATTCGGCGAGCGGAAACCTGTGGCGCCTGTGGCTGTAAATCTCCACCTGTCAGCAGGCATGTAAACCAGTCCGATATTGCCGCTCACCGCAGTATTCTGTTGCGATGCGTTGCGATACGGAAACGGGAAGAAAACGGTATCGTTGAAGGTGGCAGACAGGGAGGTATAATTCAACCTGATGCCATCGTTCAGTATCAATTTGCCCGGTATCACCTTAAGCAAATGCTGTGCATATACAGCGCCGTAATACATGCTGCTGCCACCGCCGGGATAGCGTGTATCCAAAGGCGTCATGGCCCCTGTAACTATATTTTCGCCATGTGCTGTTGAGCGTACTTTGTTGTACTGCCCATCTGTGCCGATAGTCAACTCATGTCGTTTCATCAGTTTACGCNNATAATGTCCAACTGTTCGTACCTGTTTTGCCTTACGTCGTTATACAGGTTTCTCTGATGACGGCTTTCTTTTATACTCTGGTAATTGACTCCAGCCTTTATCTCATCGATAAAGCCGGGCAACTGTACAGCCTCAAACTGGTATGCGCCCATCAAACGGTCTTGCGGGCCATAGTACCACTCGGCAAAACGCAATTGTCCGTTGCGGTAATCAGTCAGCCTGTCGTAGCGGGGAATGTCTGAACTCGTAGAATATTGCAGGTTCAGCAGGTGTGATACCTTTTCGCTTTGCTGATACAAAAATTTCTGCATCAGGTCTACCTGGCTGTAGCCGGTGTATTTCTGCACATTGGGGTCGGGGTTAGAAAACACCCTGT
>DINJ01000078.1:13792-14123 GCA_002423665.1 Bacteroidetes bacterium UBA5543
CGGTCCAGCATATTATTATCAATGGTAATCACATTCTGCAAATGCCCGCCACGATATACAGCATTGTTCATGCGTACACCGTCTACCACCATCAACACCCTGTTGGCTTCGAAGCCGCGTACAACAGGGCTGCCACCACCGGCCTGGCTACGCTGCATAAAGACATTACCTGTCTGTTCCAGCATTGCAGCCGAGGTTTGCGGCATTGACCATTCTATCTCTTTTTGAGAGATACTCTCTATTTTTTGTGCAATATTTTTCTTGCGTTCTTTGAACTTGTTCGCTGAAATGACAATTTCATCCAGCGATAAATTATGTATTTGCGTTGTAT
>DINJ01000206.1:0-4550 GCA_002423665.1 Bacteroidetes bacterium UBA5543
TCCCCCTATCCCCCTAAAGGGGAGACGAATTATCTATTACAACTTCTTACATGACATATACGAATTGTATTACCTGTCCAAGATATGGTGAGATTACTTCCGCCGTATTTGTATTCTCAAATACTCTGTCGTAATGACGGAATGTGTGTTGCGATAGAGGGAATCATTTAACTTTACCTCATGTACCATCCACCGCATTTTACTGAAAAAGACAGGGACGTAATTATCTCCTTTATGCAGGAATACCCTTTTGCCACACTGATATTGAATCATGAAGGGAAATGCCACGCGACACAAATACCTGTAATGCTGCGCGAAGAGGACGAGGCGCTGTACATTACCGGTCATGTGTACAAACATGCAGACCACTACCCTGCCCTTGCCAACAGTACAGAAGTTCTGCTACTCTTCACCGGAGCGCATTGCTACGTAAGCGCCAGTTGGTACAGCCGCCGCGGGCAGGCATCTACGTGGAATTATATGAGCGTGCAGGCAAGGGGATCAGTACGCATGATGGAGAGTGAAGAAACACTGGCATTAATAATCGCCCTTACCCACCAATATGAAGACAGTCAATTGCTACCTGAAACGGTGGAACAGATGAGCGATGAGTATATAAAAGCTAACCTGGCAGTGGTAGCCGGATTTGAAATAGCTGTTTCTCAACTGGACGCTACTTTTAAGCTGAATCAGAACAAAGACGATGAGAGCTTCCGCAACGTGGTGGAGCAACTAATGGCAAGTGAAGATTTCAACAGCATAACCATAGCAGGAGAAATGATGAAACTACGCCCCCACCTGTTTTCTTAAAAACGAAAAAGCTGCTCCCTACGGGAACAGCTTTTCTTCGATTGCTTACTAAATATGATTAAGCGGGTTGCTTTTGCAACACTTCAGCCATTGTTTTGCCTATATCAGCAGGGCTATCCACTACATTGATACCACATTCGCGCATGATTTTCATCTTGGCAGCGGCAGTATCATCAGCACCACCTACTATGGCACCTGCGTGGCCCATACGGCGGCCGGGAGGCGCTGTCTGGCCTGCTATGAAGCCTACCACGGGTTTGCGCATATTGTCTTTCAGCCAGCGGGCAGCTTCAGCTTCCATTCCGCCGCCTATTTCACCTATCATGATGATACCCTCTGTTTCGGGGTCGTTCATCAGCATTTCCACCGCTTCTTTGGTTGTAGTACCAATGATGGGGTCGCCACCGATACCGATAGCCGTAGTAATACCCAAACCAGCCTTAACTACCTGGTCTGCAGCCTCATACGTCAGCGTACCCGACTTGGAAACGATACCGATTGTACCTTTTTTGAATACGAAACCGGGCATGATACCCACTTTTGCCTCGTCGGCAGTGATAACGCCGGGGCAGTTGGGACCTATCAGGCGGCAATCTTTACCATTCAGGTAAGCACGGGCCTTTACCATATCCTGTACGGGAATACCCTCAGTGATACAGATAATCACCTTAATACCCGCATCTGCAGCTTCCATTATCGCATCTGCAGCAAACGCCGGCGGTACGAAAATGATGGAAACATCAGCACCTGTTGCCGTTACCGCATCCTGCACGGTGTTGAATACAGGCCTGTCCAGGTGCTGTGTACCGCCTTTTGCGGGTGTTACACCACCTACCACGTTAGTACCGTACTCTATCATCTGTCCCGCGTGGAAAGTCCCCTCGCTGCCAGTGAAGCCCTGTACTATTACTTTAGAATTTTTATTAACCAATACAGCCATGAGCTTGAAATATCTTTGATTATATAATAATGAACGGGTGCAAATTTAAGGTAAATACAGGCAAAACCAAATGCAAGAAAATACCCATATATACCTGGCGAAAAAAAAGTTCATTCTTGTACCAACCTTTTTGAAGGTTGCTCCGTCTTAATAGGCAACAGGGCAAGAATAGCCCGGGAAACGATACGATTTACTACCTCNNTCTCACCTAAAAAATTTAAGTATGTAATGGGTAATCAATTCTAGATTATGGAAGCCGGTGTCTACCGGCTTTCTTATTTTATATACTTTTCTCACCTGCTGTTTCTTCTTTCCCCATTTGGCACGTTAATTGTTTACAGAACGTTAATGCCTTTTTATCACTCAACTATATCTTATGAAAAAAACTGTTTTACTATTAACATTTCTCCTTGCCTTTTTTTCGACCGTAAGGGCACAGACAATCACCTCCTTCAGTATGCAGAGTGGAGGATGCCTGTTTGCAAATACTCAAATCACAATCAGTAGTGCCGCAAGCAATCTATCTACACGAACCTATTGGGGGGATGGAAAAGATACTATTATCAATCTCCATCCACAACAAACAACTACCTGGTCATGGTATAAATATGCCGCCCCGGGTACATACCCCATAAGATTGATACTGTTGAACAATGGTGTACCTATAGACAGCCAGAGCGTACTGTATACCGTTAGTTGCAACTATGTAGTGCTGGAAACATATGCCGATAGTAATACTAATTGCACAAAAGACACTAATGAAAAACATATTCCCGAGATAGTAGCGGTTGAGGTTGATTCGGCGGGTAGTATTATTGATACAGTATATTTTTGGGGCAGCATGGAGTATAAAACTACGATTGGCACTACCTATAAGTTCAGGGAATTAAATGTACCCTTAGGAACAAATCTTACCTGTCCTTCTAACGGCATAATTACGATTACACCAACCGGCACGGGCTTTAATGGGTTTGTGCAATTTGGGCATAAATGTGTCAATTCTTCATTATTCGACTTAAGCGTTATCACGAATGCAAGGTTCAGGCCTGTAAATGATTCCCGCTTTTTTATTCATGCACAATTTAAAGGCTGTGGGTCTCNNATATAAATCTGCAACACCGTCACCCACCAGTGTCAGTGGCCAGGTGATAACATGGACCATCAATTTTTCAAATATCAGCAACAGTCATACAATCCAGCTCATAGCAGATACAGCTACAACTGTTAGCCTGAACGACACCGTATGCAACACCGTAATAATCACACCCATCACCGGCGATGTTAACACCAGCAATAACACAGTAACACCTTGCGATCCGGTAAGGGCATCATGGGATCCAAATGACAAAAGAGTTTTACCTGCAGGGGATATTATGCCCGGCACTAAACTTACCTATACCATTAACTTTGAGAACCTGGGCAACGATACTGCTTTTAACATTTCTATATTTGACACACTAACCGCTGCCTTAGACAGGTCCTCTTTCCGTATTATAGCAAGCTCACACGATGTATCTTACGCATTTATTGACGGTCCGACCGGCCAACAAATAATTCGCTTCGACTTTAAGGATATCTANNCTACCTTGCAGACAAGAATAGCCCGACGTATAATAAAGGCTTTGTACAATTTTCTGTTGACGCAAGAAAAGGTTTAACACCTCTTACAATCATTAGAAACAGGGCAAGTATCTACTTTGATATCAACCCGCCAATTGTTACTAACTTTGCTGAAAACCGTATTGCACCTGTGAGCGTGGAAAAACTAAACACTATTTCAGAGCTCTTAGTTTACCCCAACCCTGTAACGGATATACTCACGGTAGGAATGAATGGCGGCCATTATGATGTACTGAAACTACTGAACAACATGGGGCAGGTAGTAGCATACAAAAGCATAAATGGAGACATTGCCACCATCAATATGGCTAACCTGCCGGCAGGCATATATTATCTGCAACTGACCGGCAAGGACAATACTGTCACTCAAAAAATAGAAAAGAGATAGTTTTATACTATAGTTAATAATGCAAATAGCCGCCCGATGCGGCTATTTGCATTTCTGTTTTAAATAAATATTATCCTAACACTTTCCCCTCTCTGAGCGTCCTCTTAATGGTAATTACCTCAAAACCATTTCTTCATTCTAAAAAACCATCAGGTTATGAAAAAGATTTACATCGGGACATTGATCTTATTATCAGCCCTGCTGATAAGTACTACCGGCAAAACCCAAACAATNNAACAGCAGCAGCTACAACATCATGTATTTTGCCAGCATATCGGCGGCAAGTGCAAACCAGTCTTTACTTATTAATTGGGGAGACGGCACCACTTCTAATACGAGTTTAGGTCCGACGCAAACCACACAATTTCTGAATCATATTTACAACAGCGCAGGCACCTATACGATTATGACCGTATTGTATAAAAACAGCATAGCTGTTGATACGCACACCACGAGCTACACAATATATTGCAGTCATATCAATATCAAAGCCTTCCTGGATAATAACAACAACTGCGTGATGAATACCGGGGAACCCCTTATTACTACCGGCCTTAATTTCGAAGTTGATTCTGCCGGCATTATTATCGACACTATCAGCATTATTGGCAGCAGCCTGTACAAAGCGAAGCCAGGTACCGTCTATAAATTCAAAATCCTGAATCCGCCTGTTGGCACGTCAGCTACTTGCCCATCAAACGGAATTGTAACAGTAACAGGTCCGGGCGCTGGTGCATCTCCAAATGTGCATTTCGGGTTCCAATGCGGTTCCACAACTCAATTCGACCTGGG
>DINJ01000206.1:4668-5009 GCA_002423665.1 Bacteroidetes bacterium UBA5543
GCACGTGTACCCTGCCGGTGACATAGCACCAGGTACCAAACTCACTTATACTATCAACTTTGAAAACCTGGGTAATGACACGGCTTTCAATATCTATATCATGGACACCCTCTCAGATAAATTAGATGCAGGTAGTCTACAGTTATTAGCCAGTTCTCATGTTCCATCTTATGTAATACAGGATGGTCTCGGAGGAAAAAAAATAGTACGATTCGACTTTAAAGACATACACCTGCCAGACAAAAATTCACCTGATTTCAACAAAGGCTTCGTGCAGTTCAGCATCAATGTTAAGAAAGGGCTGGCACCATTGAGGCCCATCAGCAACAGGGCTGGTATTT
>DINJ01000158.1:0-331 GCA_002423665.1 Bacteroidetes bacterium UBA5543
CATTACAAAATTCCCGTGGGGCTGTTACAAAAAGGTGATGCTGCAGACTTCATTGTAGTAGATAGCGTCGAATCATTCAATATCCTGAAAACATATATAAACGGTGAATTAGTAGCAGAAAACGGAGTATCACTATTGGGTGCCGTGGACATTGTGCCCATCAACAACTTCAACATTGGCCACAAACAGGTGCATGAATTTGCAATAAAAGCTACAAAAGACAACCCTGAGATAAGAGTGATAGAACCATTGGACGGGCAACTGGTGACTAATGAAATAACAGCAACAGGTAAAACGGTGGATGGCTATATCGTCAGCGATACAGCAAACG
>DINJ01000158.1:420-5068 GCA_002423665.1 Bacteroidetes bacterium UBA5543
GTCGTTTATGGCGCTATTGGTAATACCAGCGCTCAAACTCAGCGACAAAGGCTTGTTTAACGGAGCTAAATTTGAATTTACTTCGGTAGTGGTATAGCTTAGTTTTTATTGTACACTTTCAGCGCTTCTTCCAGGCAGTCCATAGCCTGGTTGATGTCATCCTTGTTCAATACATAAGCCAGCCTTACTTCCCTGTTTCCCTGCCCCAGTGTATAGTAAAAACCTGCGGCTGGTGCCATCATCAGTGTAGCTCCGTTGTAAGAGAAATCTTCCAGCAACCACTGGCAGAATTTTTCACTATCGTCAACAGGCAACNNTCGCTTTCAGCCTGCTCACCAGTAAATCGCGGCGGGCGTTGTATTCAGCATGCACGGCGTCAAAATAGTCTGAGGGTAAATCAATTGCCGCTTCGCCCAGTATCTGTGCGAATGAGGGCGGGCTCAACCTTGCCTGGGCAAACTTCATAGCGGCGTCCAGCACCTGCTGGTTTTTGGTAACGAACGCGCCTATACGGCCCCCGCATGCACTGTATCGTTTCGAGATAGTATCCAGCAGTATGGCATGTTCTTCCATACCCTCCAGCGTAAGTGCTGAAATATGTATGCGACCATCGTAGCAAAACTCCCTGTATGCTTCATCACTGAACAAGAACAGGTTATGCTTCAGGCATATGTCGCGTAATATATTGAGTTCTTCTTCGCTATACAGGTACCCGGTAGGGTTGTTGGGGTTACATATCATTATAGCCTTGGTACGCGTAGTTACCGCATGCTCAAAGGCAGAAATGGGTGGTAGTGCGAAATCTTCATCAATAGTAGATGAAATGGGAATGATATTTACACCTGCGCTGGTGGCAAAACCATTGTAGTTGGCATAAAATGGTTCCGGGATAATGATCTCATCACCTGGGTCCAGGCAACTCATAATGGCGAACAGGATGGCTTCAGAACCACCCGTAGTTACAATTATCTGGTTGTGGTTTACATGTACATTATGCCCGGCATAGTAGCCCACCAGTTTCTTCCTATAACTTTCGAAACCCGCACTATGGCTATACTCCAGTACTTTCATATCGGTATGACGCACCGCATCAAGAATTTCCTGCGGCGTTTCAATATCGGGCTGGCCGATATTGAGATGATATACTTTCGTGCCACGCTTTTTGGCGGCTTCAGCATAAGGTACCAATTTCCTTATGGGCGATGGCGGCATTGAAGAACCGCGATGTGATATTACCGGCATGGGCGCAAAATTATATAAACCTGAGATAGATTTATGAAAACACATAAAAAAACCCGGCAAAGCCGGGTTTTTCATATTGATAATTATATCAAATTAGCTTTTTACAGCGTCTTTTTCTTTCACAGTACCTTTTATCTGCAGCTCAAAACGCTCCTTACCCTCTGGGTTTACAGCGTTGGACTGGATGTAGATATCTTTAGTAAAAGGCCCTACGCGACGCTCAGTAGAGTACACCACTTTAATCTGACCCTTCTTGCCCGGCAGGATAGGCTGTTTTGGCCAATCAGGAGTGGTACAGCCGCAAGATGCACTTACATTCTGAATAATCAGGGGCTCTTTACCCGTATTTACAAAATCAAAATAATGTGTTACTTCAGGGCCTTCCGGTATTGTACCGAAATCGTGCAAAGTACCTTTTTCAAATTTGAAAGCAGGTGCATTTTTGTTTTGCGCATACACACTGTTCACACCTATCGCCAATACGAATAACGCAATGAATAATTGTTTCATATCTGTTTACTGTTTCTCTTTTCTTTATTTCTGAATCATTGATTTGTTGGATGCAGGCGCCGAACCGCTTGGAGCCGGCTCAACTGTTCCTTTGATAGTCAACACTTTTGTACCTGCATTTGATACAACAGTGATAGACTTAGTAAATCCACCGGGACGTCCCTGGGTAGCGTAGCTGGCTTTGATACTACCTGTTTTACCCGGCAATACAGGCTCCTTAGACCATGAAGGCGTAGTGCAACCACAAGAAGCATTTACTGTTTGCAAATTAATAGGTTCCTTGCCCGTGTTTTTGAAAGTGAATTCATACTCCGCGCTAGGACCTTCCGGTAATGTTCCAAAGTCATGAACCTCATTTTCAAAAACCAGGTTATCTACCGTAACCGACGTGCTTTGTGTTTTGTTTTCGGTTGAATTAGTAGGTTGTGCTGTAGATGCCGGCGCAGCTATTGTTTGCGGAGGCGTACCATGATTATGGCCATCATGATTGCTATGACCCTGAGCATTAGCAAAACCTGCAGACATTGCAACAACTCCCAGTAACAGTAATAATTTTTTCATCTTTTGTATGCTTTTATTGATAATGATTACAAATATAATACCTAAGACAGCAAATAAACCCTTATAAGTTTGTTAATCCACTGTTAGAATTGATATCCTATTTTTGTCGTGGATACGCAATTTACCATTAATACAGGAAATTATAGTTAAAATATGGTTGTTTTTGAAGATGATATCAAACGGTGTTTATATACTATTGAAAATGGCGGCATAATTCTCTATCCGACAGATACAATATGGGGTTTAGGCTGCGATGCAATGAACGAAGTTGCGGTTGACAGGGTTTTCGAGGTAAAACATCGGCCAAAAGACAAAAGCCTCATAATTCTGCTTGCCGATGCAAAAGATATTTTGCAATATGTCGCCTCGCCTCATCCGGATATTATAGATATAGTAAATTCATTCATGCAACCGACTACTGTGATTTATGATGGGGCATTAGGCTTTCCTGACAATGTTGTGCATGAGGATGGCAGTATTGGTATAAGGGTAACAACAGATCCTTTCTGTAAATCTCTGATAAAACGATTGGGAAGACCAATAGTATCTACTTCGGCCAATTTAAGCGGGGCTCCGTCAGCTCCCTTTTTCTCGCAGGTAAGCGATGAGATAAAAAATTCTGTTGATTATGTAGTTACGTACAGGCAAGATGATAATACACCGGCTCAGCCTTCCCGTATTGTACGAATAGCTGATGATGGTGGACTGCATATATTACGAGGCTGATTTTCGCAAAGTGGATTAGCTTTGCAACATGGAAATTGCCTGTACGGCCGATGAATTGCAATTATTTAACGTTATAGCCAAAGTAGCGGAGGAAAGGCATACCCCATGCTATATAGTGGGTGGGTTTGTAAGAGACAAACTTTTGCTACGCCCTACGAGAGACATAGACTTTGTGTGCTTGGGCAGCGGCATAGATATGGCCCATGCTGTTGCAAGTGCTTTGCCGGGCAAAATAAAAGTGAACTTTTTTAAAAATTTTGGTACCGCTCAGTTTCGCCATAACGATTTCGATATTGAATTTGTAGGCGCCCGCAAAGAGTCATATAACCGCGACTCACGCAAACCAATAGTAGAAGAAGGCAGCCTGGATGACGACCAGAAACGTCGTGATTTTACCATTAATGCTCTCGCAATCAGTTTAAATAATAACGATTTTGGACAGCTGATAGACCCATTTAATGGTATAGCGGATATGAATGACAGAATCATTCGTACACCATTAGATCCTGATATTACGTTCAGCGATGACCCGTTACGTATGATGCGTTGCATCAGGTTTGCTACACAACTTAGTTTTTCCATACACCCTGATTCATTTGAGGCCATCGCCCGCAACAAAGAACGCATTAAAATCATTTCTTATGAGCGAATAAGCGATGAGTTGAATAAGATAATGGCCACCCCAAAACCGTCTATTGGGTTCGATCTTTTGTACCGCAGCGGTTTGTTAGATGTGTTTTTCCCGCAACTGGTAGCATTGGCCGGTGCGGAATATATTGATGGCATGGGGCATAAAGACAATTTTTACCATACACTGCAAGTATTGGATAATGTTGCACAACGCAGCAACAATCTATGGCTTCGTTGGGCAGCATTGCTGCACGACATAGGCAAACCTCCTACCAAACGCTTTGAAAAAGGACATGGATGGACCTTTCATGGCCACGATGCAGTAGGTGAACGGATGACCTATAAAATATTCCGCCAGCTGAAATTACCGCAAAATGAAAAAATGAAATATGTGGGTAAGTTAGTAGCCTTGCACCTACGCCCCATCAGCCTTACTAAAGAAGATATTACCGACTCTGCCATGCGCAGGTTACTGTTTGACGCAGGTGAAGACCTTGAAGACCTGATGATACTTTGTGAAAGTGATATCACCTCGAAGAATAAGCAAAAAGTTAAGCGCTACTTAGAAAACTTTGAGGCAGTACGCCAACGGTTAAAAGAAGTAGAAGAAGCAGACCGTATAAGAAACTGGCAACCTCCTATAGATGGCGCAGAAATTATGGATTTATTTGGCCTACAGCCTTCCAGGGAAGTTGGGACTTTAAAAACACTGATACGTGAAGCCATTCTGGATAATATCATACCCAATACAAGAGACGCAGCTTATGCTTTCTTACTAAGCAAAGCCGCTGAAATGGGCCTTTACCCTGTAAAATAACTACTACTACCTGATAATAAACAAATAAGCCGCTCTTCTGGGAGCGGCTTATTTGTTTATGGTATTTATTTTCTTGCATTACTGTACCACGAGCTTGCGTACCAGCTTAACGCCATCCGCATTCAGCTCTACAAAGTATACACCTGCAGGCTGGCCCGTCAT
>DINJ01000118.1 GCA_002423665.1 Bacteroidetes bacterium UBA5543
TTATACAGCAGGTTAGGATATTTCACCCGGTCCATCAGTTTCTGCGCCCCATCTGTATCGCCCTCTTCTATGTATTTCTGTATAAGCGTCATAGGCCCCACCAGGAAGTGTGCCACCACCATCAATATCGCCACCAGGAAGGGCAGCCATGCAATCCACCATGTCACTTCAAAGCCCAGCCAGAAGCCCAGGCCTATCAGCAAGATGGCTAAAGGAAGGCGGTATAATACAATAAAACGTCTTAATGCTAATTTCATTTTTATATAATTGGCTGCAAAGATAGTTTTTTCAGTTCTTCTTACCGCCGTTGCATCAGGATACTATATTATACTCAAAAAGAGGAATATACATCCTGACATTACCGCCATATGATTTTATCGGCTTAGAATACGGTAGTATATTTACCACCGCATTTGTATGGGAGGTGTGCAATACATGATTATTTTTGCCCTTACCGGCAGTATGCCTCAATACATACAGCAACGGCTATATGAAAAAGAAAGATTGGTACGAAAACTGGTTCGGCTCTTCCTGGTACAAAATGCTGTACCGTGACAGGGATGAACTGGAAGCGGAAGAATTTGTAGAGACACTGGTAGGGCATCTGCAACCCTTGCCGGGCAGCCGCATGCTGGATATTGCCTGTGGCTCAGGCCGTTTCGCTCGTCAACTGGCGGCGCATGAGTTTGATGTAACAGGTATAGACATAGCCTACTCTGCAATAATGAAAGCGCAAAAGCAGGAAAACGAGCGGTTGCATTTTCACGTACATGATATGCGCCTGCCATTTTACATCAATTATTTCGATTATGCTTTCAACTTCTTTACCAGCTTCGGCTATTTCAGCAGCGACCGCGACCATATAATGGCGGCAAAATCTTTTGCCGCGGCCCTGAAAAAAAACGGGCTGCTGGTGATAGATTACCTCAACGCACCCTATGTGCTGGACAACCTGGTGCTGCAGGAAACCGTAGTACGTGAAGAAATAGTGTTTAACATAACACGCAGAGTGGAAGGAAAGCATATCATCAAGGATATACGTTTTAAAGACAGGGAGGGACAAGATGTCCATTATGCAGAACGCGTTGCGGCTTTTACGCTCTCTGATTTTCTACATATTTTCAAACAGGCAGGTCTGTCATTATCCGGCACATATGGCGATTATCAACTGAATAATTACAACCCTACCGAATCGCCGAGATTGATTATGATGTTTAAAAAATAGTATGCTGAAGGAACTGCATGACTGGCTTATCTACTGGGATTTCACCGCATGGTATTACCTCAATACCCAGTGGGTAAACGGCTTTTTCGACGTGCTGATGCCCTTCCTGCGCAACCAATGGACATGGGCACCGCTCTACCTCTTCCTGCTCATATTTATGCCACTCAACTATAAACGTAAAGGCTGGATGTGGTGTGTATTCTTCCTGCTCACCTTTGCCATCAGCGATTATATGAGCGCCAGCATTATCAAACCCTATTACCTGCGGCTACGCCCTTGCAACAACCCTTATATCCACGATATAGTACACCTGCTGGTGCCCTGTGGCAGCGGGTATAGCTTCCCATCCAGCCATTCTGCCAATCATTTTGCATTGGGCATATTTGCGGCAGTAACGATGGGCAAACAATACAAGTGGATATGGCCTGCAGGGCTACTGTGGGCATTTTCAGTAGCGTACGCACAGATATATGTGGGCGTCCACTTTCCGGGTGATGTATTGGCAGGAGGTGCATTGGGCAGCTTAGCCGGATTGCTGACAGGCTATGCCTACAACCGTGTATACCAACGTCCGCCAACAATATCCGTTAGCGAGAACTGATATATTGATTAAACTCGTCTTTTGAACTACTGAACGTAAAGACGTCTTCCAACTTCCAGTAGTCCTGTTTATCCAGCGCACGCTCGTAAGACCATTTGGCGAAGTCAAGCTTACTGCTTTCAAATGCCAGCCAATCCATCATCGTGCGCACCTGTACCGAATAGTATGCCCTTTGTTCCAGTACTGACTTCATCAGCTTCAGTTTTTCAGTATCTGTTATCCTGTCATCGGCACGGTTTTTCAGGTCGTTCAGATCTTCATTGTTCAATACATTACTATTTCGCCCATGCCTGTCGTTATCATTATACCTGTCATTATTATCGGGTTGGTCATAATCCAGGTAAGCGTCTTCTATATCCATAGTACGGGTACGCATCCTTCCCGTCTGCCTGTCTACCACGCAATGGGTTACCGTGCCTGCGTCTATCCTGATTCGGCCTGTGTACAGTAGCTTGGCCCTTGCCCCGCCTTTTTTATATTCCAGGTATTCATACACCCGCATGTCGTGCCAACCTTTGGGCAGGTTGCNNTACCACTATTGGTTCATGGTCGTTCATGCGAACTTCGAGTACGCTGCGCTGGCTATACTGCGCCATCGCGGGAATACATGTTGTAATAACGAAAAGCAATGTATAGGCAATCCTGCTCATAACGGATGGTTTTATTGTATAAAAATATAGAAACAGTGTCCAATCCCTATGCCAAACGAATACAGGAGGTGCTATTTACCATTTCTTTAACGCCCGGCGAAAAATGCAGCCAGTATTCCGGCCGACACCGCAGCGTTCAACGATTCCGCCCCCCCCTTTTTCGGAATAGTAACGCGGTGAGTGGCGTGTTGCAGCAGTTCCGCGGGCAAACCTTTAGATTCGTTACCTATCAGAATGATACCCTCTCCCGGGTTTTCAATAGCATAAATACTGTCCCCATCAATGGTGGCCGCGAGCACGGGGAGTTCTGTTGAATACAGATATTGTTGCAAGTCCGCGGTATGCAATTGCACCCTCAGGTGCCCACCCATAGCTGCCTGCACTACTTTGGGATTATAAAAATCTACCGAATCGGGCGATGCTATTACATGCTCTATGCCAAACCAGTCTGCAATGCGGATGATAGTGCCCATATTGCCAGGGTCCTGTACCTGCTGTGTAGCAATGCTCCATCCTCTTGCAGGCAGATGCTCAGGCGCATCCGGCATAGACACTACCAGCAGTACCTGGTTAGGAGTATGCAAGGAACTCACTTTTTCCAGTTCCTGCTCTGTTACGCTACACACTTCGGCCGACGGGTGCCTGCCTATGAGTTGATAATTCTTTTCTAACCATGCAGGGGTAGCCACTATCATCTGTACTCCGGCATCAGAGGACAGCCATTCGCAGGCTATCTTATCACCTTCAGCGATAAATACAGTATATTGTTTACGGTATTTTTGCTGACTTAACGACCGAATGTACTTATTTTGCGCATTTGAGAGCATAGCAGCAAAAATAGAAATTAATTGTACGGCAAAGGGGCATGAGCATTAAAATAAGTGTACATATACTTACAGCACTACTCAGTATGGCATTAATTGCCGCCTCGTGCAATAGTGCCCGACACTTACCCGAAGGACAATACCTGCTCAAAAACAACTCTATCCAATTCAAAGACGAAAAATACCTGGAAAAAAAGGGAGAACTGACAGACCGGCTAAGTGGTGCCATTGTACAGAAACCCAACTCTTCTTTTATTATTGACGGCCTGAAATTTAAGCTGTTCATGTATAACCTGAGGTATAATAAATACCAGTCCGACTCGGCTAATTTCCAACTGGAATCACGGACTGTAGAACCACCTGTCGTGTACGACAGCACCACTATCCAACAATCCAAGACATTCATGGAGTCTTACCTCTTTCACCAAGGTTACTTCTACGCCACTATTGAAGACACTACTAAATTCAACGAAAAGAAAAAGAAAGCGACTGTAGTGTACGAGGTAGACCCGGGAATTAACTACCTGATTAAACGCGTTTATTTTTCTGAAATTAAAGATAGCCTGGTACGCAATGCAGTACGCAAAGTATTTCCTGCAACATTTCTCAGGGCAGGGAAAGCATACTCGGCCGATCTTGTAGAACAGGAGAGGAGCAGGTTAACATCAGAATTAAGAGACAGGGGATACTATTACTTTTCTAACAGCAATATCAGTTTCGTATTAGACACTTCAAATAAAGACTACATTAAAGAAGATGAGAGCCTGCTNNTGCTGAAGAATGCTACTGAAATTGTAACTCTGAAAAAAGAACAAGCACGGCCTACTTTAGATATATATATCAACATTACCGATAACGATGAAGGCACAGCATTCAAACGTTATGGCATCAACCGCATTTCCGTTTATCCCGATTTCAAAGACAGGAATGATGCCGGTGACAGCAGCATGATTCAAAAGAAAATTGATAACACTACCTTTCGCTACCACAAATACTACATCAGGAATAAGGTGATACACAACCACACCTTTATACAATCCAACACCTATTACGCGCAAAGTGACTATGACAAAACGCTTACAGAACTGAATGGCTTGGGCACTTTCGAATCAGTAAGGGNNACGTAAAGACGGCGATGGTTGGTTGAATACAGCTATACTTATGACTCCGGCTGACAATTACAATTTTCACACAAACTGGGAGGCATCCACTGGTACTACCTACACATTGGGTAGCGGCTTAACAATTGGCCTGCAACATAAAAACATTGCAAAAGGCGCAAACCTGCTCTCTACTTCTATAAGTGGGAGTATCGAAAATCAATTCGACACCTTACAGGATAAGTTTTTCATATTAACCAGGTCTTTTGGCGTTAACGCGAGTCTTGAGTTCCCTAAGTTCCTGCTACCGATAAGCAGGGAAAACTATAGTATCAGAAACAGCCCCAGAACCGAAATAGCAGTGGGTGCCAATATGCTGGACAGGGTTAAGTTTTTCAGGCTTATCAACGTATCGTCTCGTTTTACCTACAAGTGGAACGAAACCAGTACCAAGTCATGGGAGGTATCGCCCATATTTTTCAACGACATCTCTCTGCCAAAGGCATATATCGATAGCAACTTTCAAAAAAGGCTGGACACAAATGACTTTTTAAGAAACAGCTACCGCGAAACGTTTATCGAAGGTGAAAATATTGCCTGGACTTTCAGCAATGCACAAAAGGCGAAATGGTACGACGACTATAGCTATGTAAGACTTGGTGTAGAGGAAGCCGGGGCATTGATGAGTGGCATAGTTGCCCTCAGGCCGGGTATTGTAGGGCACTATTCCCAATACATTAAGTTGGATTATGACCTGCGGCATTTTATCGTACAAAGGCACTCTACCACAGCATTGCGTTTGTATGGAGGCGTGGGTATACCCTATGGGCCAAACTCCATCACCTTGCCTTACCTCAAACAATATTTTGTAGGCGGGCCATTCAGTATGCGCGGATGGAGGATACGCACGCTGGGGCCAGGCAGTTTTATAGACACATCTAAGCTGGGAGAAAGTAACACCAACAGCTTTATCGACCTGACTGGAGATATCAAAATAGAACTGAATGCCGAATACCGCTTTGAAATATTCAAACTGTTTGGCGGCATGTTATTGTTCAATGGCGCCCTGTTTGGCGACGCCGGTAATATTTGGCTGGCACGTAAATCCTCCAGCTATAAATATGGAGAGTTCCAATTCAACAGGCTGTATAACGACATGGCTGTAAGCGGCGGCATGGGTGTACGTATAGACATAGCCGGATTGTTCGTTTTTCGTACCGACCTGGCTATGCCGCTGAAAACACCTGAAAACCCTGATTACGACAGCATATTGTCTCAAGGTTGGCTCCCTAATGGCTTCGAACCCCTCAACGGGCATTGGCGCAAGAAAAACTTTGTACTGAATATCGCCATTGGTTATCCTTTCTAACCCATTGCCCATTTAGTATTATCTTTGGCAACGTATGCGTAATATAAAAATCATTGAAGTACGCTCAGAAATAGGTGCCGGTACACGTGGTGCCAGCTTAGGTGTCGACGCTATCAAGGTGGCTGCCCTCGACTTTATGAGCAGTTTCTTTGTCAACTTTCCTACTGAAACCCTGGAGACTGAAAACCACCTCCTGTACGAGCCTGTAGCATCTCCATATGCCAAGAGGATAAAGGGAGTCAATACTATGTACGAGCGCGTAGCAAGCGCTGTGGAAAAAACATTAAAATCAGGCCTCTTCCCGCTTGTCCTCGCCGGCGACCACAGTACTGCGGGCGGAACAATTGCGGGCATAAAAATGGCCAAGCCCAAAAACAAGCTGGGCGTGATATGGGTAGATGCCCATGCAGACCTGCACACACCATACACTACCCCATCGGGCAATATGCACGGCATGCCACTGGCAACGGCACTGAATGTTGACAACCTGGAAAACCAAGTGCATAGTCCAGACCCGGCCACCATCGACCTTTGGAACAAGCTGAAAAACATTGGCAACATAAAACCCAAAATTGACGCAGATGATATAGTGTTCATAGCCCTGCGCGACTATGAAAAAGAAGAAGAGTACCTGCTGAAAAAGCACAACATAAAAGTTATACCGGTATCGGAAGTACGTAAGAAAGGTGTGGAAAGTGTAGTGCGTTCAGCCCTGCTGCACCTCAGCAATTGTGATGATATTTATGTTTCCTTCGATGTGGATTCATTAGACAATTCAATTTCCCGCGGCACGGGCACACCCGTAAGCAATGGCCTGCGCGAACGTGAGGCAGAAGACCTTTTGGCAACCATCATGCAGAACCATAAAATCTGCTGCTTCGAAGTAACGGAAGTTAACCCCGCGCTGGACAAGGAAAATCTGATGGCCGAAATAGCCTTCAACATCCTGCAGCGTTGCGTGAATATCCTGCTGGTGAATTAAAGCAATTACTGCTTTATAACCCTGCCGCTAAATACAGTTCCTTTTTCTGTTGTTACATGCAGAAAATATAATCCGTTAACAAGTGCTGAAACATTTATATACTGTTGCTCTTGTTTTGTACAGTTATATTTCTGTACTACTTGTCCATATACATTGGTGATTACAATACTGTAACTGCCTGACCGGAACACAGGGGACGAAATATGCAATTCGTTCTTCACCGGATTTGGCGATATAAGCATCCCATCATTTTCTATCGCACCACCCATTATTGCTGTACCTATATATACTGTCGAGTATGCTGTATCCGCACAACCTCCCTTTGTAGTAATAAGTCGTACTGTATAAGTCCCGCTGTCATTGTAAGTATTAGTGGGGTTAGCGGATGTTGATGTTTGTCCGTCACCAAAGTCCCAAGAATACCCTGTTCCGTTTACTGACTTATTGGTAAAGTTTACAGTATTGCCTGTACCCATAATATAACTAAAATCAGCCTCGGTCCTGTATTGCCCTATATACCAGTACAACAGGCTGTCGTAAACCACCTTTTTAGCAGCTGCCCTAATATCTGCAGCAATTGTCGCAGGCAGTGTTGAGNNAAAATAGCTGTATAAAAAGCCGCTGCTGCCGCATAACTACCCGCCATGGAGGGGTGGCTTTCATCCGCATCATACAAATTGATATTAGCATGTTGCAACCTGATGACACGCCACACCGCACCTACCGGAGAAACAATCGCGTTTTCAGCATTGGCTATTGTTTCATACCTGGCCCTGATGACACTATCCATACTGGTATATGTGCAGAAATGCGGCCATCCCTGGGACGTAAAGGTCGCGCAATTAGCTGCATCTCCATTCTTTCGTCCCCATGTCATATACATTATTGTTTCACCACATGGATTGTAGTAGTTAATCATGGTGTCCAATACATGTGCGTAAACGAATGTAGTATTATTCACCTGTTGAAGAGGTAGCGCAGGGTGCTGGCTCTGCTCCTGCAATACCACGTAATCCCAGTTACCCTGCTTTATTTTGTTTTTGGATGTCACACTGGGATAGTGTCCGCTTAATGTATATCCACCCGGGGCTTCCATTTCCCAAACCAGGGTATCACCCGTTGAGGCAGCCATATCTGCTACCAGCTTGGGCATATTGTTGTAATAAGTATAACTATTACCCAGGAAGAGCACCCTTACCTTTTTTCCTGCAAACGACTGTGTTGTGCCAAACAGCACAAAAAGAACCAATATATATGTACGCACTTTGATGCTTTTTATTAATCGGCTGTATAGACTGTAATATACATCCACAAGTTTGGGGATGATTGTCAAATCCCCCGTCACATACCCCTTTTTCGTAATTCCACATTTTTACCCTAACTTTGCGCCTTATTTTTTTGTAGATTATGGCTACGTGTACATTGTTATATAGTACAATCCACTAATAACTAAACACTTATAGCCGGGCGCCAACAGATATGACCAAAGGACGGTACGCAGAATATAAAGGCTTAAACATGCCGGACATCGAGCAGCAGATACTGCAAAGGTGGAAGGAGAACGATACATTTAAGAAAAGTGTCAATAACCGGGATGGCAACGAGCCATTCGTATTTTACGAAGGCCCGCCCAGCGCCAACGGTATGCCGGGCATTCACCACGTTATTTCACGCACCCTCAAAGACCTGGTTTGCCGCTACAAAACCATGCAGGGCTACCAGGTAAAGCGTAAAGCAGGATGGGATACCCATGGCCTGCCCGTAGAGCTGGGTGTAGAAAAAGAACTGGGCATTACCAAAGAAGATATAGGCACCAAAATAACGGTAGAGGAATATAACAGAAAGTGCCGCGAGGCGGTAATGCGCTACAAAGGCGAGTGGGAAAGTATTACCGAGAAGATGGGATATTGGGTAGACATGAACGATCCCTATATCACATTTGACAACAACTATATNNAGCCGTATAGTCCCGCAGCGGGTACAGGATTAAGTTCTCACGAACTGAACCAACCCGGTACTTACAAAGATGTTAAGGACACCACGGTAGTGGCTATGTTCAAGGCTCATTATCATCACCTGTTTGATGCGGTGATGAAAGATGGCGGTAACGTGTACTTCATGGCGTGGACGACTACCCCATGGACATTACCTTCCAACTGCGGGTTGACGGTTGGGCCAAACATTGATTATGTACTGGTAAAAACATTCAATCCGTATACCCACGAGCCCGTACACGTTATACTGGCTAAACCATTGCTGGGCAAATACTTCAAAGAAGAAGGCAAAGACGGTGATTTTACCGCCTATTCTGCCGAATCAAAAATATTGCCCTGGAGTATCATTAATGAATTCAAAGGCGAAGCCATAACGGGCTGCCGCTACGACCAGTTGCTGCCATACGAAGGCAACACTGCTGAAGTAGCCGGCGGCGACCCATGGAGAGTTGTAACGGGCGATTTCGTGACAACGGAAGACGGTACAGGTATCGTACATACCGCCCCAGCCTTTGGTGCCGATGACTTTAAAGTTGGCAAGCCNNGCATGGTTCATTAAAACCACCGCTGTAAAAGACAGGATGATAGAACTGAACAAGACTATCAACTGGAAACCTGCAGCTACCGGCACAGGCCGCTTTGGCAACTGGCTGGAGAACATGGTGGACTGGAACCTGAGCCGCAGCCGTTTCTGGGGTACACCATTGCCTATATGGATAAGTGAAGATGGCACAGAAACAAAGTGCATAGGCAGCATAGAAGAACTGATGGACGAACTGCGCCATGCAGATAAGGCCCTGAACCTGAACCAGGCTGAAGTGTACGACAGGGATATAGAAAAACTGGACCTGCACAAGCCCGTGGTTGATCACCTGGTATTGGCGACCAAAGATGGTAAGCCCATGCACCGCGAACCAGACCTGATAGACGTATGGTTTGACAGTGGCGCTATGCCTTATGCACAATGGCACTACCCTTTTGAGAATAAGAAGGAACATAAGCATAATTTCCCTGCCGACTTTATAGCCGAAGGTGTTGACCAGACGCGCGGATGGTTTTATACCCTGCATGTATTGGGTGTGATGCTGTTTGACAATGTGGCTTACAAAACCGTAGTGAGCAACGGACTGGTGCTGGATAAGAACGGCAACAAGATGAGTAAGCGCCTCGGCAACGTTGTAGACCNNTACGCGTTGGTACCTCATCACCAATGCCAGCCCATGGGACAGCATGAAGTTTGACCTTGCCGGTATTAAAGAAGTACAGCGCAAGTTCTTCGGCACATTATACAATACCTACCAGTTCTTTGCACTGTATGCCAATGTAGATGGCTTTACATTCAAAGAACGCTATATACCCGTACACCAACGTCCTGAGATAGACCCCTGGATATTATCTGAACTGCACTCGCTCGTTCATAATGTGACCAACTACATGGACGAGTACGAGCCTACGCAGGCAGGCAGGGCTATAGAATACTTCCTGGATGAGCAACTGAGCAACTGGTACGTACGCCTTTGCCGCCGCCGATTCTGGAAAGGTGAATACAATGAAGACAAAATATCGGCCTACCAGACATTATATGAATGCCTGGAGACTATCAGCTTCCTCATAGCACCCATATCCCCCTTCTTTGCCGACTGGTTGTACCAGAACCTGAACAGTGTTACCAAACGCTATGAAGCTGCTTCGGTACACCTGGCGGAGTTCCCTCAGATAGACGACAGCGTGATAGACAAGGAGCTGGAAGAGCGTATGCAACTGGCACAGGATGTATCATCGCTGGTGCTGAGCCTGCGCAAAAAAGAAAATATAAAAGTGCGCCAACCACTGCAAAAAGTGCTGATACCCGTGCTGGACAAGCATATGCAGCTGCAATTGCAGGCAGTGGAAGATTTGGTAAAAAATGAGATGAATGTTAAAGAAGTTCAATACCTTGTCGACACCGAGGGCTTTATAAAAAAGAAGGTAAAAGCCAACTTTAAAACCCTGGGTGCACGCATGGGCGCTAAAATGAAAGCCGTAGCAGCGGCTATTGCGCAGATGGGNNGAACAGGTAGCAATAGGAATAGCAGACGTAGAAATAATAGCAGAAGACATACCGGGATGGTCGGTAGCCAACAAAGACAACCTGACCGTAGCATTGGACATCACTGTTACACCAGGCTTACAAGATGAAGGCAATGCCCGCGAAATAGTGAACAGGATTCAGAAAATACGCAAAGAAACGGGGCTGGAGCTGACAGACAGGATAGCGGTACAGATTGAAGAGTATGAAACATTAAAATCAGCCATCATAAATTTCAGTGACTATATTTGCACGGAAATTTTGGCAGATAATATCGAAATCGTTCCTCAAATGCAGTCCCGGACTGAAATAGAGGTCAATGATATAACTCTTAAAGTGTTAATTTCTAAAAATTAGAAAATTATGGCCACAAAAAAGAAAACTGCATCAAAAGGGCCGGCTAAAAAGGCCGCACCGGCAAAAAAAATTGTCAANNAAAAGCGGCACCTGCTAAAAAAGTAGCTGTAAAGAAGGTTGCGCCGAATAAAAAATCGGTCACAACTAAAACTAAGGCAACAAACGTGAAAAAAGAGACGAAGAAGAGTACTGCGAAAGCAGCAGCAGCGCCCGCTAAAAAAACTACAGCTAAAACAGCGGAACCTGCGAAAAAAGCAGTTGCTAAAAAAGCGGCACCTGCTA
>DINJ01000076.1:0-3560 GCA_002423665.1 Bacteroidetes bacterium UBA5543
CGGCCCCGTAAGGCCGCTTTTTTACTTTATATTCAGCTATGCATCCAGCGTAGCAATACCTGTTTTTAGTGCGTACATCACCAGGCCGGTCCTCGATTTGATATTGAGTTTCTCAAACAGTTGGTCGCGGAAACCATCGATGGTACGGTGGCTGATGCCCATGCTATCAGCTATCTCGCGGTAGGTCATTTCGCTGCAGCAGAGTTTCAGGAACTGTACCTGTTTTTCGTTCAGTTGGGTGGTGGTTACTTCCTGCGGTTGCGATATCATGCGGTGCAGTATCTTGCCCGTCACCAGTTCGGAATGATAAAAGCCGTTTTCATATATACCCTCTATGGCTTTTCTCAACACATCGGGCTGGGCGTCTTTCAGGATATAACCGCCTGCACCCGCGCGCAACATACCGNNCCGATGATATTGAACTCAGAATCGTATACCGACACCGCCAGTATTTTTACATCCGGCCATTGCTCTTTTATCTTCCTGGCTGTTTCAAAACCGTTCATTTCCGGCATATTGATATCCAGCAGGCATACATCGGGCAGCTTGCCCGACGATAGTTTGTTGATGAGCTCCTGCCCGTTGGGCACACTATACAGCACTTCCATATTGTCGAAGTCTTCTATCAGCTCCTCCATCCCTTTGCGAAAAAGGTTGTGGTCGTCGGCCAGCGCTATTTTTATTTGCTCACTCATCGGTATTGATATTTAACGTAATGTAGTACCCCTCTGCTTGCCTGAAACAATACTGAACCTGCCCAGCATATTCGCCCTCAGCCGCATATTCTGTAAGCCCAGGCCGTTGCTAGCGTTCATCAGCTCTGTGTCAAAGCCGGTACCATCATCCTCTATCACCAGGGTGACAACGTCAGTTTTGTACACTAAGCTAACTAATATGTTGCGTGCTTTACCATGTTTTATGGCGTTATTTATGGATTCCTGCAATATGCGGAATGCCATCAGCTTTTTATCCGGCGCTATCTCGCGTGTCTCCCCACTTACAGTCAGCGTAGCCTGCGTTTCCTCATCGCGAATGTAGTTCAGTTCATTCTCCAGGCTCTTTTCAAAAGGGATGCGTGTTATCAACCCACCACTGAGGGTATGGCTGAGGGTGCGCAGATCGTCCATGGTTTTGCTGAGCAGTTCAGTACCGGTATCTAACCCCGCTATTACCTGTTCATCGGTGGTCTTACCTCTCGCCTTGTATAGTTTTATTTTTACCAGGCTCAGCATCTGTGCTATATTATCGTGCAGTTCTTCCGCTATGTATTTAAAAGTCTGCTCTTGTACCTCTATTTGTGTTTTCAGCACCTCATCGTTGTAGCGCTGGCGCAGCTCCATTTTCTCGGTGATATGCCTTACCTGCCGCTTGCGGTATTCAAACAGTATCAGTACTATGAACAGCACGAATACTAATAGCATTAACGATCCTAGTATCAATATAATCACGATTCTAGTTGTATCCATGTGCCGTGGAGATTTTGTTTTGTGTGTAAAGGACTAAGGCAATGCCACTATAAACCAATATGTTTATGATAGCATGTATATATGTAGCCAACTTAAGATACTCCCAATTACTGTCATCTAATACCGGAACAAGTGCCCAAAAAAAGAATGTACTACTCCACAGTGTCAATAATGATAATGTTATTTGAAAGTGGGATAGTTTGAATAAGTTCTGTGTAATATGTCGTTTTATTAACCAATAAACATAATATAATGACATAGTGTTTATCGCCAAACTTTCCACCATAAGCATATAGTTGTTCAACTTATCAATTGGCTGTAGATAGATAATGTTCAGTATTCCAATAAGCGGACATAGGATACATGCTACTAATACCAGCTTTCGATAGTGATAGGGTTTAATAGCATAAATGAAATACAGACTTACTAATATTAATTGAAGTACGCTATAAATATGGAACACTCCATACCTGATACCATATTCTTTGAACTCAACCAAAATATAGGAAGCTGATTCTGATATAACAGTGAGTATCAGCAATATCACAATAAATCGCAAGGCAGTGTCCAGGCGCCTGTTGCGGGTAATACCGATAATAGTAGCCAGTAGCAGGATGGCATAATACACACTGAATATTATTGTTTGCATTTAGTGTTACTTCCTTTTATTCAACTGGAGACCCTCCAAGAGCATGTATTCTATTATCACATGTCGGACACGGGAACACATGGTCCATCACTTTCGGATTATTATGCTCGGGGTCGGAGGCGTTATAGTGTACCTGCTCTACATAAAAAGTATCTATTTCACCATCGCCCTGGTCAACAATGCTGTCTTTGGCGCCTACATATACCAATGTCATTGATCCGGTAGCATCAGGCGTTGTCCTGGCCAGGTATATATCCAGCATTTTTATGTCATGATGAGCATCAAGATAGTTCCTTAGTTTTTGGGCATCTATCATAAATGACAGATGTTGTGTCAGTAATTGATTGGTATCAATACCCAGCGACTCCCTCAGGTACTTATGGTAGTTCTGTATCAAAGTATCGCCTGCGCCTTCTGATATATACAGATGTTCGTAGGATGGCCCTTCAACTGTTTCCGTCATCATTACATCAGTTGCTGTTTTTGCTTCTTCAGCATTTTGCCGGCAGGCGGCCAATAGTACAATGGCCAGCAGTGCAATAATTGTTTGTTTCATAATAGTATATGTTTTGTGTGAGCCCTCAAGGTAGTAATATATTACCGATAATTATAAGGTGATAATACTATCCCGATACAGTGTTTTCACGGTTGAAATATCAAATTCCACTCAATACCGTGTTTTCACGGTACCCGGCAGCGTGCTAATACTGTCCCCATCAGGCCATTCTACTAATAAAAAGCGTCGGTGGCCGCCGCACCTTTGTATTGTCAAACAACGAACATTAACCATCTTAAAAAATACAATTATGACACGTTTAATCATTTTCATCTTAGCCATCTGCAACACAGTAGTATTAAACGCACAGCCCACGGCATTCAATAACATATGCCTGCAGGGCCAGCAGAAAAGGACATATATAAGCTTTGCGACCCGCAACGAGGTAAATGTGCGGTACTATAGTATAGAGGCCAGCAATGATAATAAAGAGTTCAATATAATAGGCCGCCTGCCCGCCACCACCAACTCTATGCAACCTGTACAGCATGAATATGACCTATCGGGCCACGACTATACCTATTACCGCGTAGGCCAACTCAATATGAATGGCGCTATATCTTATTCGGAGGTGGTAAAAGTTACTGCACTACCAAAGGATAAACAACAGGAACTGAACAATTTTCCCGTATCAATCCCCGAATTCGCGGAAGCCAAATAGCAAGCATTTTTCATGCTAAAAAGCCGTAGCCTTTTTTCAGGGGCTGCGGCTGTTTTCTTTATAATCAATTGATTTAAAGTGACTTACCACTATTTTACTTGTTAATCGCCTGTTAACCGCTTGCAAACCGGGCGTTAACAAGTGGCAAAAATTTCTCTATCGGGGCTCCGTAACCCCATCTTTGTATCACAATAGCAAACAAACACAAACAAATCAACCAAACTAAAA
>DINJ01000076.1:3573-3722 GCA_002423665.1 Bacteroidetes bacterium UBA5543
TTCTCTGTAGCTGTTAAAGCTAATGCAGGTGAGTTCTCTTATACAGGTAATACTACCCCTGCACCAGAAATGCCCGTAGAAGGTGTACTGGCTGTGAAAGTAACAGCTAACGGTACAGGTGGTAACATCGCAGGTTCTTTCAGCGAGTA
>DINJ01000076.1:3837-8036 GCA_002423665.1 Bacteroidetes bacterium UBA5543
GTAGATGTAGTGTACACTGCTACACAAGAATAATCGTAGTCTCCCCGCCCGAACGACGTTCAGTCGGGCGGGTCTCGTTGTAATATTAAGAAGGCGCCCCGTAAGGCGCCTTCTTACTTATATATCTTCGTCTATTTTGTATTTCTCCGCCAGCTTTTTGGGTGCTACTGTGCAGTAGGCAACGGTCAGTATATCTTTCAGCATTTCTTTGCGGACAGTCCCCAGGTTGACATGCGTCCATCCCTGTTTGCCCCAGGCATTGGGCACAGCATACACCACGTTTTTATCAAAGGTGCAGAAGACATCCTGGTCGAAAGGAGAAAGCTTGAGGGTCATCCGCTTTTCAGGCTCATTCATAGTGGCGTATATCTTTTTACCAACTCTGAAAGAAGTCTTTTCGAAATGCGCCTCTTCCGTCACTTCGTCGAATGACATAGCCATTTGCCTTGCTGTTTTTGTGGTGACCATAAGTAAATATAATTAATAAACAATTTAAGGTACTGGGATGTGTCAATAGCTACGTCCTTTAGGCCGTGGATTAGGTATAAACGGAAGGCGGCTTTAGCCAAAAAAAAACTACTGATTTGGCTAAAGCCATAGAATAAATTATTAAAAACCCCGACTTAAAAGCCGGGGCAATTTATTCCACATCTTGTTTTTTTTAAGCACCCTTACTTTCAGCATGGTCTACATTGGCCAATTGGCCGCAGGCAGCATCGATATCCTTACCCCTGCTCCTGCGTATGTTCACTACAATATTGCCGGCTTCCAGTGCCCTGACATACAGCTGAATGGCTTGTTCTGATGCCTGCTGATAGGCCCCATCATCAATAGGGTTGTATTCGATCAGGTTGACTTTTGACGGTATTTGTTTACAATAGGCAACTAATGCATCAGCATCTTTTTGAGTGTCATTGATCCCTTTCCACACCACATACTCAAAGGTCACTTTACTGCCGGTTTTTTTATACCAGTATTGCAAAGCCTCCAGCAGATCTTCCAGGTTGCTTTTTTCATTGATAGGCATCATTTTGGAGCGCACTTCATCAATGGCCGAATGTAAGGAAACTGCCAGATTGAATTTGACCGCATCATCTGCCATTTTTTTGATCATTTTTGGAACGCCTGAAGTTGACACTGTAATCCGTTTTGGGGACATTCCAAGACCTTCTGGAGAAGTTATTTTGTCGATGGCCTTGAGAACGTTGTTATAGTTCATAAGCGGTTCTCCCATTCCCATGAACACAATATTNNTTCAGCAGCGGCTCGCCCATACCCATGAATACGATATTAGTGAGCGGACGGTTATAATGCTTCATGGCCTGTTCGTGTGCCAGTACCACTTCATCCACTATCTCATCATAGTCTACGTTGCGTTTGCGGGGCAGAAAACCTGTAGCACAGAATTTGCAGGACAGGGAGCAGCCCACCTGCGAGGAAACGCAAACAGTCATACGCTTATCTGTAGGTATCAGCACGCTTTCTATAAAATAGCCATCGTGCAGTTGCAGGCGGTTTTTGATAGTACCATCGCTACTGAACTGGCTATGGTGGATTTTAACCTTGGGTATATAATACTCCGCCGACAGCTTTTCCCGCAACTGCTTGGGTAAGTTGGTCATATCATCTATACTCCCGGCAAATTTCTTCCACAACCACTCGTACACCTGTTTGGCACGAAATTTCGGCTCTCCCCATTGCTGCAGGAGCGCTTCTATTTCNNTCATGCTGCAAAGGTACGATGCTAATAGTTATCAATTTTCTTTATATACCATTGGAAATGTTATAAATATTAACGTTGGTTAAAAATGAATGAATTGTATAGGTCTTATGTGGTTTTTTATAATTTAGGCGGCAAATCATCGCTATATGAAAAAAGTCTTACGTTTTTTACTGATACTTATCGTCATCCTGTTTGTAGGATACGTGGTATTGTGTATCGCCACACCGGCTGAAATGACCATTGTAAGAAGTACAACCATCAACGCGCCCAAAAATGTGGTGTGGAACCAGATGGTAGACCTGGAAAACCAACAGAACTGGAGCCCATGGAAAGAGATGGACCCCAGCATTAAAACAACTATCACAGGCCCTGCAGGCCAGATGGGCCAAAAGTCGGAATGGACCAGCGAGGGCAATGTAGGAGACATGACTATCAGCACCGTAGAGGGAGATAGCATGCGCTACGACCTGCATTTTGTAAAACCATTTGAAGGTAAGGCAGTAGGTTGGGTAACTGTATCAGGAAATGATGGTGCAGTAGTGGCCACTAACGGATATTCAGGCGAATCTTCATTCTGGATGCGCGGTATGAGTGCTTTGTTTGGCAAAAGAATGATGGAAAAAATGCTGGACCGCGGCCTGGAACTGCTGAAGGAGTATGTAGAAAGCGGCAAGGCTGAAGTGCCTGCGCCTGCCTATGTTATCGAGGATTATACTTTCCCCGCGACAACATTTGCCACTATCCGCAAAACGGTAAAGTTANNAGGGGCAACTCTCATACTATTACATACAAATGGGATAACGCCAATGGCGAGGCAGATGTGGCAGCCGCGTTTCCTGTATCAGGCCCTGTAAATGGCATGACTATGGTAAGCATACCCGAAAGCAAAGGCTATAAGCTGGTAATGACAGGTGCTTATTCTATGGATAACTTCATGAACGCTCATATGGCAATAAGCAAGCATGCCGCCGAAAACGGCCTAACAGAACCGCTGGCTATTGAAGAATATATTGTTACCCCGGAGCAGGAAGCGGACAGCAATAAATGGGTAACCAATATTTATTACCTGCACAAATAATATTTCACAGTTACATCATAAAAGCAGCCCTGCACAATTGCGAGGCTGCTTTTTCGTTATTTACAGTAGCTGCAAGTATATTCGCAATTCCAACGCAGCGTTTTTATAGTTAATGAAGCTATCGGTAATAATAGTCAACTACAATGTGAAGTACTTCATAGAAGTATGCCTGCATTCGGTATTTCGTGCCGCTGAGGGTATTGAAGCCGAAGTGATTGTAGTAGACAATAACTCAAAAGACGATAGCTGTGCTATGATAAGGGCAAAGTACCCGCAGGTGAAGCTGATAGAAAACAAAGNNACAAAGATAACCTGGGCTTCTCACGCGCTAACAACCAGGGGGTAGGGATTGCAACCGGTGAATATATCTTATTCCTGAACCCGGATACGGTTATGCCCGAAGATTTTCTGCGGAAAATGATAGCCTATATGGACGCCCATCCGGAGGCGGGCAGCATTGGCCCCAGGTTGATAGACGGACGTGGAAAGTATGCACCTGATGGCAAAAAATCTTTCCCCAGTCTGTCGGTAGCTATATTCAAAACTACAGGCATCAATAAAATATTCAAGAATTCAACCTACTTCAATAAATATTACGCAGTACACGTAAAAGAAACAGAAACTGCGGAAGTGGACATACTCTCCGGCTGCTGCATGATGGTAAGGCATGGGCTGATAAAAACCGTGGGTGGTGCTTTTGACGAAGCCTACTTTATGTACTGCGAGGACTTCGACCTTTGTTACCGCATACAAAAGGCAGGGTATAAAAACATCTATTATCCCGAAGTAACGCTGATACACTACAAGGGCGAAAGTACACGCAAGGCAACTATATCCCATGTACGGATATTCAATGATGCACTGTCAGTATTTGTGCGGAAGCATTACTCAAAAACCAACGCACGGCTGTTCATAATGCTCATCAACGTGGGCATTGTACTACGCGCTGTGCTAAGCGTTGTTAAGCAACTGCTGAAAGTATTGCGCCTACCTATTTTCGATGCCGCTATCCTGCTGGGCACATTGGCTATTATGACCACCTTTTGGGTAGAGGAAGTAAAAAACATTTTACCTATACCGCTTGATTCGATATTAAAGACTTTTCCTGTTTACATAGGTATATGGATTGTCAGCCTGTTTTTCAATGGCGTGTACGACCAGGCTTACAAGGCTACGCGTGTTGTACGCGGTATGGCCATAGGTTCGGTTGTGATATTGGCATACTATGGTTTGCTACCTCCTGAGCTCAGGTATTCAAGAGCAATTATCATTTTCTCCGCCTTTATCGGCACTGTGGCCATGCTGGGGCTTCATAGCCTGTTGCACAGGTTAGGCATATTCCGTTTTATTCGCTACGACAAACTGCCGGGCAAAGGTGTAATAGTAGCGCACGAAGCT
>DINJ01000127.1:0-303 GCA_002423665.1 Bacteroidetes bacterium UBA5543
CGACGGTCAAAAGTAAATAGGTGTCACGAATGTCATTATACGAATATACGACTTGCCCTCATTTTGCTTATTCGTGTGGAATAAAAACAAGAGAGTAACAAGAGCAAATAATCACTTTTTACTCTCCTTTTGCATAAGATAGTATACACACCCGTTTTTTATTACTGCTATATCGTTGCCAATGATTTTCTGTGTTGTGCCATGGTTATAGCGCAAAACTTCATAATCTATTTTTACCGTATCATTTTTTTGAATGAGCGTTAAATTCATTAACTCATAAAAGCTTGACGAACCAGAATATGC
>DINJ01000127.1:412-6917 GCA_002423665.1 Bacteroidetes bacterium UBA5543
AAATACAATCTCAGTTTTTATAATTACCAACTAGTCTATGTGTCTCCCTCAGTCCCACCAATCCCTGCAGCATTTCGCTGCAATCCAACAACCGGTGTATACAACGGGTTATCTTCCACATAGTTTCTAGCTTTTATACTAATTCATAATTGCTAGCGAGTGCCGCGTCCGTATACTTTTCCTTAATTAATGATTTCGCCCTTGTTGGCGGCCAGCCTTTCCCTCCAGCGCGCTATGTTCTCGGGCGTTTGGCGCTTCCAATCATCCAGCGCTCCCACTATCTTCAGCGGTGCCTCAGACCGGNNACAAGTCTCCCGGCCGCAAGTCTGCCCTTGTGCCATGGTAAAACGGCCCCTTGTCCTCCGGATTACCATTGGTCGCTTCAGCTAGCTCATAGTTCTGCCGTGCCCGCTCCGGTACATTCATTTGTTCATAGCACATCGCTATATCCCGGTATAGCTTCGGCAGTGCACTTCCCACTGTACTGCCATCCACCTTCTTAGCATAGGTCAGTTTGGTCTCCAGCCATGTCAGCTTGTTTTGCACACTTTCCTGGTGCTGTGCCACATAATGAGCGGCAAGAAACCGCTCCAAATCATCGCGTGCCTCCTGCCATGCCTGCAAAAACACCCGTGCAGCATCTTCCTTTTTTCCCTGCTCATCAAGAGCCATACCCTGCATACAGCGCTTTACTATTGGGTTTTCCGGACTAAACTCCATTTATCTGATTATTTTAGTACTACCTCTCACCTGATTCGCAGTCACCTGTCACTCCCAATAGCTATCGGCACCTCAACCCGTCTCACTTCCTCAGTATCTTCTCCATTGCCTTCCCTTTCGCAAGTTCATCTATCAGCTTATCCAGGTAGCGGGCCTGTTGTGTCAATGGGTTTTCTATTTCCTCCACCCGATATCCGCAGATGAGGCCTGTAATCAGGTGGGCGTTAGGGTTCAGCTTCGCCTTTTTGAAAAATGTTTCAAAGGTTACCTTATCGTCAATAAGCTGTTGGAGCTTTTTATCGTCAAACCCCGTCAGCCATTTTATTACCTGGTGCAGTTCTTCCTTCGTCCTGCCTTTCCTTTCCACTTTGGTTACATAGTGCGGATATACCGAGGCGAATATCATTTTGGCTATGCGTGCATCATGTTCAGGTGTTGTTTTCATAAGCTGTTATTTGCAGAACTATAAAAATAGGATAATTTATACGTTGAGTGTAGCATCGTTGGCGCAAGAATGTAACATACTTGTGCTATACTATAAGCTAATCCGCACCGCTATGCTTGTGTGAAATGTATGCAGTTTGTATTCAGTCACCAGGTTGGCGGGATCGAAGTATTGAACATAATTAGCGGCTCCTGTCCTTTTAGACTGCTCCAGCGCCCGGTAACCACCGGGGCTTGGTTCATAAAGAAAAGACATCCTCCAGTTTTCAGATAAATCAAGACTGGCCCTGCCGCCAAAGTTGATAGACAGTCCCAGATTTGCCCCCGTCATCACTCCATGCACATTTCTGAAGTAGGTATTAGCCCCGTCCGGTTTCATGTCAAATCCCTGGCGGGTAAATGTATATCCCAACACACCACCACCATAAAAAAAGAACCTGTCCGTAACGTTCAGTTTATAATTGACGAGTGCATAAGGCGAGTAGTACGGCGCGGCAAACTGGGCATCCTCCTCCCTGGTTTCCGTCTGCCTAGTTTCCACATCATTGTGCACTGTCACTATAGTCAGGTCTCGCTCTATACGCCCCGGGGTCATCGCCCCTATATCCGCACCTGCGCCCAACTGCCATTTGCGTGTGTCCAGCATCGCCTTTACTGACGCGTTAACACCAATAGCGGCTATCGTAGTACGCACCTGTGGCCCGCCGGCATAGGCCGAGGTTAAGCCTGCACCCAAATAAAGGTCAAAATAATTCTGTGCGGAAACACATATAGGCACCATGGCAAGAATAAAACAGGTATGGAAGCGCATAGCAGGTAACATTTACAAGTTGTGCAATATTAATACAACCATTTAATATGGGCAATTACGCACTAACAGGCACCATGTACCCACTCACTCTCCCTCCAGCACCGGAGCATCTTTCAGCAGTTCGTTCAGCCCATCGGGTAAGAAGGGCCTGCCACCTGTTGACTTAACACATGTGCCCGTAAACACACCTGTAGTATATTTCTTCCCGTTCTTCAGTATATTCTGCACCATATGCAGCTTGGGCTGGTCGCTTGGGTCTTTATACAATTCACAGGTCACCACAAACTCATCGCCGCGCCTTAAGGAGCGGAAAAAACTGATGGTGTATTTAGACAGTACCATATTCACGCCCTGCTTTGCCTGCTCTTCCAGGTCGAAGCCCAGTGTGTCTTTAATAAAAGCATGCCTGCAGTCCTCCATATAAAACGGGTAGTACAACCCGTCCATAATATCCTGCACGTCTATATGCTCGTCCTTTACCGTGTATGTCTTATGGTAGCCTTGTAGTTCCATTGTTGCGGTGTCTTTCGTGGAGGGTGAAAGTACGGATTTCCGTGAGATAACTTTCAGATACCTCACTGGCGCAGAAGTTCTGAAAGGCTTCTGTGTCTGTTAGTACATCCGGTTTGCAACCGGCACTCAAGGCGAAAAGCTCAATGCTATGTGGGCAGCACAATGGATGTACTTCAGTCTTTCAAATACCGGTCAGAAACCGGGTGACTTAGTTAGGCACGGATACCCTACGGAAAATCCGCGCCACTGGCGCGGATTAGGACAATATGTCATGAATTTTATTTGGCATACATATCGTTTTATAATGTCTATGAAGCAGCAATTCACACAATATACTAACTATCTATTTTATGACATATTATCAAATCCTCGGTGTTCATGTAACGGCGACTGATAAAGGCATTCAAAAGGCATATAGAAAATTAGCCAAACAATATCATCCCGATACTAATCCCGATAATCCACAGGGGATTAAATAAGGTTCAAAGAATTACAACAAGCTGTTGTGTCAAATATTCACTGTTAAACAGGTTTAATAACCTAGTAATCTAACATAGGATTTGATACTACACTTGATTGATGATAGCAGAGACTATCTGTACTTGTTTTCAACCATATGCGCAACATTTCTTTTCATTGCCTTACTAGCAATAACCTGTCCTCTCAATATTCTAAATAACGAAATCATAAAATAGTAGATACGACCATATAGGTTATATGTGGTTTTACTACGATCAAGTTCAGTAGTTAAACCAATATATATTTGCTTGTGATACCCGACAATAATCGCATATAAACTTAAATGTCTACCTATGATATACTTGCGATTCATTCTCCTATTGAATAGTCTTCTGAAAATCACACTAACAAAAGACAGATATGCAAAAAACAATCCCCATATAAGAGCCGATTTCAATGGACTAACTTCAGCGTACATACTAGTTGTTAAAAATGGGATTCGCCCAATGCTAATTTCATAGTACTTAACCCAAAAACCAATCAACATCCCCAATAACATCGGCACAAAAGCCTCGCTATATATACCAAACATCAAATAGTATTTATTTTGACTAGGTGGTGTTATTTTATTGAGCATCTGGATATGCGGCATATTATCTATGTTCTGCGTTCCACATGACTCTAGAAAAATCAGGGTCATACATTGAGTAAGAAATGTTTCTTTGACATAAGCTCGGTAGTACCACAATTTATTAGTCTTGCTATTATTTATTAGGTCTCTTAGCTTTTGTTCTGGTGCCATATTTCCCAATATGACATTAATCGCCCCATTTTGCATAGCAGACTCAACCAACAAAGCTGCCCATCCACATTCATTATCTCTTTGCAATATTCGTTCCTTTACCAAGCCCAAAAATGGAATCTGGTCACAATGCTTAATTACCAATTCGGGATAATCATGTATAATATTAATATCACAAATCTCACAAATCCTAAATACCGCAGCTGCATCTTGATCAGCATATGCTGACNNGATCCTGCCTAATTCAACTTTTGATTTATCAATTAGATTTTTATAAAACTCAGACAAGTTTATACTTCTAACATTAAGTGTTTTTGCCATTAGGCTTGCATCTCTCACTACAACGTTAAAAAAATGCAAATCACGTAACCATTTCTCATCAAGTTCAACTTCCGCCCTTACAATCAGATTATCTCTATATTTTTCAATAAATGTACTCCACGTATCATGTTCATAGTATTTTGTTTCTAGAAAACATCTAGCTGTTAATATCGTTTCATCCAGTTCTACAATGTCAGATAGTGCCTGTTTTTTGTTAATCCTAGGCAATAAACCTGCTGAAAACGGAATTACATCAACCAATCTAGTTTGCGCATCAGTATTTCTTTCGTTGAATTGTCGGTGAAACATCATCAACTGCTCCCATCCCTTTTCAACACCTTCTACAGCTTCGAATGCAGCTAAAAATTCACAGAATGTCAAATGAATAAATCTGAAACTTTCTCTGTATCTCTCTTCGGAAATAAGTCCAGTCTCCTTTGCGATTTCGTTAAATATCACCTCTGCATCCTCCTCCTTACAGTTTATTTCAGATTGAATTATGGACATAGCCTTCGACCATTTCAAAGTATTTCTAGGTTCGTCTATTGTGGTTAAATGGTCATATGCAATCCGGCCAAGTATCCTCTCTCGTTGCTCTTTCAAAGAAGAATAGGACGACGGTAGCGACGTTTTTTGTTTGGACCGTCTCCTTATTATTAGCTCTTCTGTTACCTGCTTATAAAACTGTGTACGAGACTCTGGAGAAATACTACCTCCCGAATTCTCATCTTCTGCTACATACATAGATAATACAAGTGGGTTACTACACATTTCCCTAAGGGTAGGTCTGTCGGTCAAGTCATTATAGATTCTTGATATATTACCTGATTCAACTTTTTTAAAATTCCATTTCGTCAGAAATTCATAAATATCAGAAGGGGTAAATGGTTTCAAAAAAGCAGAATTTGGAAAATTAGCCATGAAATCATCCTTAATCTGTTGGTAGTATTGGGTACGCATTGTCAAGATGATGATATTATTATCTCCACGGATGTTAAGGAATTCACTTAGTCCGTTAATGTATTTCGAGATATCAACATAATGGCTAGAAGATACTTCATCCAATCCATCTAGCATAATTACAACACCTTTAGCAGATGAATAATTGTCAAGACATTCATCCATTTTAAAGACATCATATCTTTCAACTTCCGACTTTATGTAACTATAAAACAACTCACCTAATTCAACATTTCCAGCAGTTCGCTCATTGGCTTTGTCAGAGATTATAGAAGTGTCAATATTTTTTAGTTCAATTAGAATAGGTAGTCGAGCAGCTCTTGGCTTTGTCCTACCCGTTAAGCATATATCTCTTAACATCCTCTTTATTAATGAAGATTTACCAGAGCCTGGGTCTCCCATAACCAAAATCCTATTCCCCATCGCGAGTAGATTATCCTGGGAATAGCTTATATCCTTTTCATTTAGACTCTCAATAGAGACCTTGACAAATATTGTATCGATATCAATACTTTTGTTATCTCTTGATGGGATATAAAGTTTCTTTAATCTTTCATTTTCCAATTGCAACTTGCAATAACGTTTCATACTTAAAGATGCAGCCATTGACTGTTTGACATATTTGCTTATTCGATACATTAAACCCTCAAATAAATAAGAAACCCACTCCTTTATATGATTTCTAATAACCTTTCTAACAACAACAATTATCGGTATGAGTACAAATGTCAATACCAAAGTGATAACGGCTGTCTTGAAATCAAATTTTCCATCTGTAAAAAAGTCAAACATACTTCCAAGTTGTCCTCAATAATAACAGTAAATAATAATATATACAAACGGGAAAAACACCCTATTTTACTTAGGTAAGTAGTTCTAAACTTGCGCTAGTATTCCCCACTTAAGCCATTTCTTAGTAAATTCAACCCCTTGTTGGCGCAAGAATGCAGCACAGCAATGTGGGGTGCGTTCTTGTGCCAACCAACAATATTACACAAAATAAACTTTGACATACCATCAATTAATCGTATTTTTGTTGTAATAAATGCNNGACAGTAATAAAACATACCACCCATGCACCCACCATCACGCATAGTACGCAGCACTCTGCCATTATACAACACAAAAAAATTACAACTAAACGCCCCGTTATACACGGGGCGTTTGTTTTATTTGTTAACTCCACAGCAAAACACATTTTGGTTAACAAAAGTTAACAAATCAGGCTGCATTGCACAGATTATCAACAAGTTGCGATATGCAGATTGTAACCTGCAATTACAGCTAAAAGCGGCAGAGTTATCAAAATTCACCTGTAAACTCCTCATTTTGTATCTATTCAATCATAATTTCAACTGCAGGAGGAAACCCTTATTCCGCGAGACCGCTTCGTGCCTCGTGGTGACGGGGAGAGCTCTTAAATACCTTAAATTTGCGAACACTATTATGGCAACGAAAAAGGCGAAGATGAAAGA
>DINJ01000172.1:0-6486 GCA_002423665.1 Bacteroidetes bacterium UBA5543
ATGGCGCGCATTACATCCACCTCGCCCAGAAAGGCAGGCAGGGATTTAATAGTTTGTATGGGCAGGTCTATACTGCTCATTTGCGTGCGCGACTGTATGGCGTCTTTCTGCGAAGTGATAACTACTTCATCCAGTCCTTTGTCCTGCTTCAGTTCCATATTCACCTGCTGATTATTACTGCCTGTAATGTGCTTTACTTCAGGCTGATAGCCGATATAGGAATAACGCAGGGTAAAAGAGTCGGCAGGAAGTGTTATGGAATAGAATCCATAGGCATTAGTAGTGGTCCCGATATTTTTGCCGGGCACAAATACCGTAGCCCCTATCAGTCGTTCACCACTACCTGCTTCAGAAATATACCCGCTTACTGTTATGTGCTGTGCCTGTGTTATATACGATGCAACAATGGCTAACAGTAATAGTATTAATTTTATTTTTGTCATGCTTTCTGTGTTTAATAACAATATCAAAACGCAGAAAAACAGGCATACCCCTATGCATTACTTGTGAAAATAATTAAAAGCCCCAGGTATCGAACCAATAGCTGAAACGCTGTTCGTAAGCAGCGCCCACCATACCCAGCCCGTTCTGTACATTGCCTGTTAATTTAACAGGTGGCGCCAGCGAATTAAACCCTGTAGACGGGTCGTATTGCTCATAGGCTTTCAGAAATTCAAAATATTCCTTTGGCACAGACTTTACCATTATATGTACTACGCCTTTGCGGGCTTCTTCTTCAAATTCATTAATGGTATTACGTATAATCACACGGGTGGTATAGTTCTGTCCATTGAAGTAATTATCCTTGAGCAAGATGCGTTTGTTCATTGCGAAAATGTCGCCGTCCTTTACATTTTCAGTATTGGCATCGTTGGAGTAAACGCCCTGTCGGGTATACGCTCTGTGAAATGTAGTGTCAGACTGCTTCTGCACTTGCACGCCCGCTGCTACCAGGCTGTCATATGTGAGCTTATAGGTATACAGGCTCACATCCAGCCATTGGTTGTTNNCCTCTATTACATAATAATGCTCCACAGTTGCATCGTCGTTGATGGTAATGTCGGCCTGTATAGCTGCTGCCGATGAATATTGAATATGTGCAGTGTCTTTTACTGATGCCGTGAATGGGTCTGGTATTCTTATTTGCGCTGTAGCAATGCCTGTCTCAGGGTGAGTAGCAGTAAAAGTATACGTAACCCCGGGGCTTATTTTCCGGTTTGAGGCGAAAGGCAAAGTATATGTTTGCCCCGTTACTTCTTCCTGGTATTCAGTGAGCGGAAAAGCAGAAACACCCTCAGGTGTTACACTCAGCTTCATATTTTGTAAGAGGTCAAAATACAACGAGGAATTTTTAGTAAGAGGCACGCTTTGTCCCGCCCTGATGTAAAAGCTGTCGTTAGCTATCAACTCCGCCATCATCGTTATTTTCTTTTCGTACGATATATCGGGTAGTTCCAATTTTTTGGTACAGGCGGCTAATGCCGTCATTACTAATACTCCTGATACCAGATATTGAATACGCCTCATCATGTCAGAAAATAATTTTGTAGGTGAGGTAAGGAATAAACTGCAAAAAACTGAAGGCCTGCAGGTTGAACTGCTGCGTATCGGGGTCTTGCTCTAACTGAACCAGCATAACATTTTTATTGGCGTAGGCATTATACACACCGATACCCCATTCGCGTTGCGACCTGCGTTTTTGCTTTTTGAATTTGAACCCGACATCCAGCCGGTGAATTGGTGGAAGGCGGTAATTATTCCAGCCGGTGTAGTTGTAAGTATAGTTGCTGCTGTAATAAGATGTACCCGGGTCTATCATCAGGTTACGGTCAAAGTCAGGGTAAACCTGGTCGGGCAAGGTAATCGCTTCTCCACTCATATAGGTCCAACTGGCGGCACCCTCAAATTTCTTGCGCTGGTACACCAGCGATGCTTTGAAGTTATGCCTCCTGTCGTAGCGGTAAGGAAATGCCGCGCCACCGTTCAGTTGTGCGAATTTGCGCCATGTCCACGAAAGAGTGTAGGCAAAAGCGGCTGTAAATGAACCCATCTTCTTTTCCGAAGAAACTTCCGCGCCATAACTCCAACCCCTGCCTTGTATTATCTTATCCTCCCACTGAATGGTGTTGTCGAACAGGTCTTTACCCAGGTTGTACATGGTTACACCTGTTATGTCTTTGTAGTATACATCTATATTGTACTCAAAGTTTTTACCTGGTGTGCCTTTATAGCCCAAAGTGCCCATCAACGATTCCTCCGGTTCTATAATACTGGTACTGGGTATCCAGAAATCGGTAGGCAACCCGTAGGAGTTGTTATTCACCAGGTGCAGGTACTGGGTCATTTGTGTGAAAGAGCCATGCAGTACATGGCGGGGGCTGATGCTAAATGCGGCGTAAAACCTTGGCTGCAGGGCGGAGTAACTGAAATCTTTATTGAACCAGGTAGCCCAATGTATACCGGGGCGTATCAGCCATTTGTCAGTCAGTGTAATATTATCTTCAGCAAATAGAGTCACTTCATGCGTTGCAAATTGAGTAGAGATAGGCGCAGGTAATCCCGCTTGTGTGTAAAGCGATTGCGACTCAAGAGATACGGGTATGAAGACGGAATAAGAATATTTTTCGCCAAACTCCACCTGGTGTGTAGCATTCATATTCCAGTTAGCTTGTACCTTCTGGGTAAATTCGTCGATGGTCGATGTGCCTGTATAATCACTACTGTTGGAGATAGTGCCATATNNAGTGAAAATATTGTTGACGAACAGCTTCGGGTTTACTATCGAATTCCATTTTACAGAGCCGATAGTATTGCCCCATTGTGTACTGATAGAGCCGTCATCTACTTTCGATTTGATTTTATCCCTGCCTTTATAAAAACTAACGTACAGCCTGTTGTTTTCATTGAGTATATAATTGGCCTTGCCGTTGACATCGTAAAAATTGAAGCTGGGGTCTTTTGTGAACGGTTTCCAGNNCAGAAGACAACCTGCCACCATAACGTGCCGGGAATGCACCTTTATGAAAATCCACCGACTTCACCGCATCGGAATTGTACACCGACGTCAACCCAAAAAAATGATCAACATAATATAGCGGCACACCGTCCAGCAGGTTCAGGTTCTGTCCCGGGGCGCCACCACGCACCAGCACCTGGCTCGACCCGTCGATGCCGGCCTGCACACCTGCCTGGTATTGCAAGGCACGCATTACATCATTTTCGCCCAGCACCACAGGGCGTGCATGTATATCGGCTGCAGTCATGTGCAGGTGCTCAGGACTGCTTTCCTTATCCGTAGCTATCAGCACTTCGTCCAGCACGTCATCACGCTTCAGGGTTACGTCTTTACGGTCTGCAGCCAGCAAATCGATTGTATCAGTTCTGTACCCGATATACGAGTACACCAGCGTACGTATGTTGGAAGGCAGAACAAGGCTGTAATAGCCATAACTATTGGTTACAGTGCCATAAGGCGTACCCGGTGCGTACACACTTGCTGACACCAGCACTNNGTAGCACCCTGTTGTTCTTTGGGTGCAATGAGTATTTTGTCGTCTTTTTCTATGAAGACCAGGTATTGCCCGGCGAAAAGGGTGTTCAAAACATCCTGTACAGTTTGTTCCGAACCACGCATCATCACTTGTTTCTCCGGCTGTACATAGGCTTCGCTATATGAAAGGGGTATACCTTTCTCCTTCATTTCTGTAAGAAAATCCTTGACTGTTCCTGACTTGCCGGCAGGCTGATGCGGCTGTGACAACCAACCACGCACCTGAGCCGGGCAACGTCCCGGCTCAAAAAAACAAATCAATAAGAATGTACAGCAAAGTATATACTTTATCACTGCAGGGGCGCTATAATATAGTTATTGTTCTCCTGCTGCAAATGGCATTGTGTTACGAGGCAAAGCTCCTGCAGCATTTCTTTTAATGATTGTTGATTAAACGTTATACTCACTACCTGGTTACGGGCATCTGCGGGCATTATGNNGAATATTTCCCGTCTTCCAATACATCAGGTCATATATATCTGTGGCATCTTCCACTAATTTTCCGTCCGTCAATTGCCCTGTTTCGCCGGGAGTTAATACCAGTTTATCGGCTGTATTTTTGTTGAGCGCAACTTGTACTTTACCTGTTACTACGGCTACATAGGCTTTATTGCCACTTTTTACATAAAATGAAGTCCCCAATACCTGTACAGATACATCCTCTGCATCGATAATGAACGGCATTTGTTCATTACGTGCCACTTCAAAAAACGCCTCGCCCTGCAAGGTTATGTTACGGTCTTTTTTATCAAAGGACTTATGATAAGCAAGTATCGCTCCTTGCTTTAGTGTCACTACTGAATTGTCGGGCAGCGTCACCTGTTTATCGCCTGCATCGGCCACTACTGTTATATGCCCTGTGTTATTTACTCCTATTATCACAAACAACCCGATAACCAGTACCGCCGCAGCTGCCATTGCAGTCCTTGTCCATGCAGGAAAGGAGATGGTTCTGCCCTTTGCCGGGGTTGAGGCAGTATCGCTTATAACTGTATTTATTTTTGCCCAGGCAGCGTCTTTATCAAATTTCGGGCCTGCCAGCAGCCTATCACTTTCACGCCAAAGTGCTTCCATATCAGCTACCTCTGAGCGCTGTTCGCTGCTTTCAGCCGCATATGCATCCAGTTCCCGCAATTCTTCCGCACTCGCTTCACCTGTCAGCTTCTTGGCTATCAATATGTGGATCCGCTCTTCCATTTACTCATTTGTTAATATTATAAAACGATATTTTAACCGGTTACCCCTATGGCAACATGAAATTTTTGACAGTGAACAGGTTGCACAGGGACAATAAAACCGGCAGGCATAGGTTACGAAAGGTCTTTATGGCCTTACCCATCTGGTTTTCTACTGTTTTTATTGAAAGTTCCAATGTATCAGCCACTTGCCTGTAGCTCAATCCATGCAGTTTTATCATCAGGAATATTTCTTTGNNTTGGGGGCAATTCATCCAGCGCGGCCGCTATACGCCGCTGCTGTTCATTATATTCCTCTTTTTGCAACACATGAGAAAAGAAGGGTTCGGCATCGGAGCCGGGGTTATTTTCAGGATAAGTAAGTTTTTGAGCCTTACGAAGCTCGGATATACAGTTGTTGCGCACCGAAGTAACCATGTAATAGCGGGCGTTGTCCGTCGGCAGCAGGTCTTTTTTCTGCTCCCATATCTTTATAAAGGTATTTTGCACCACATCCTCAGCCAGGTGTTCATCTTTCAGGTAGCTGTACGCATACCTGCACAGGTTTTGATACTCCCTGTCAAACAAAGACTTAAAGGCTGCTTCTGCAATTTGCTCCTGTGCCATACTTAATTAAAAAACAGATACAAAGAACGATATATTTTCATTCATTTAATAATGGTAACAGGGAGGCGCCGTAGCGCCAACCCTGTTTATTTGCCCCATGTTATAGTTTTATAAAGCGCTGTGTTTCAAAACCGGCATCGTAGTCGAACCTGACAAGGTATTGACCGGCAGGAACATCGTTTACTTCAATGGTGTTCCTACCCTGTTTGATGCTACCATACTTCAGTACCTGGCCGGATAATGACAGTACTTTGTACGTAGACTCTGTCTTATTTGGATTGTCTATATACAACTGCCCGGTAGTGCGTGTGGGATAAAGGTTCATCTCCAGCATACGGTGGTTGCCGGCTATACCTGTTGGTTTAGGTGTAAAGCGGTAAACCGTGCCTGAATCAGGAAATGACGTAAGGCCTGTGTTGATTACAGTTTGTGTCAGGCTGTCTATGATTGGAGCTGAGGGGTCGCCACTCAGTATATACATCATAACGAAGGAGGCGCTGGAGAAGTTAATATTCTTTACAAAACCTGTGAGCATACCCAATGGGAAGTAGTCTGCAAAACCCACAACGGAAGAACTGCCATACCTGTATTCAATGATATTGCCATTCTCGTACAGCCATATCTGCATATTGAAATAGTCGTCTACAGTGGTGTCAGTATAAAATTCGTCGGCAAAACCTGCATTGGCAATCTCAATCTTCAATATCCTGTTTCCTGTGGTGCCATCAGTTTTATAACGAATGGGAGAAAGTGATACCTGCAATGAATCTGCTATGCCGCGGTCTACCAGGTCGGTGCTCATCAGGGGCAACCCATCCATATTGCCGGCAGTATCAGGCATCGCTATTTCCATGGACTCCAGGAACAGTTTGTTAATAGTTTTGTTGTTCAGCCTGAATGCAAAAGGGATATCCACTTTGTACATTTCATCGTCCCATACCGTTGTGTCATTTAATGACGTACCGCCTGTAAGGGGCTGATAGGCTGCAGTTGATACCCCGAAGGTATATGGCATCTGGGCGTGCAGGGTGCCTGTTGTAAATAAAGTAGCAACTATGGTTGCCGCAATCATGAACCTTTTCATACAATTTTTGTTTTCGAGTAAAGTTTTTTCTTGATGTTATTTTAGAGGAT
>DINJ01000172.1:6597-6823 GCA_002423665.1 Bacteroidetes bacterium UBA5543
CAAAGTATTCCCAGCATTTTGTTTATACCGGTAGATCAGCAGCCAATGATGCAGAAAGGAGCCCTGCCTAAGCACGTGCTGAAACAAGTGATAGAAGAACACCTGGTGAAGAAAGCGGGATAGTCCTAAGCTTTTTACAGTGAAACATAAATAACAAAGCCTCACAATTGTGGGGCTTTTATTCTGTGGAAGCTCTTAGCCCGGATAGGTATCGGGACGACCCGCG
>DINJ01000082.1:0-298 GCA_002423665.1 Bacteroidetes bacterium UBA5543
CAAAGTCCAGGCCCTTGCTGCCTGCCTCATACAGGGCATCGCCGGTCACGGCATTATACAATCCTTCTCCTTCGGTAGCGGCAACCCAGTTGCCCTCGGCATAGTTGGCCAGTTTGGTCAGTGACATAATATCGTATGTTTTATCTGCGGGAGTTCAAAAGTAAGGTTTTGTTGGGTGGGGCGGGAATTGGTTAATCGGGCAATTTGTTAATTGGGTAATTCGTTAGATTTACTGGTCGAAGTGTCTCACTTCGTCCATCACTCATGCCAGCGTCTCGCTGGCCCTTCCGGCCTCGCA
>DINJ01000082.1:307-5891 GCA_002423665.1 Bacteroidetes bacterium UBA5543
AAGACCCGACGCAATATGAGCATAGCTCTGCAAAATATTATGCAACCGAATTACAGGGACGATATACAGTTATGCACACAAATGACTGGATATATGAAAACTGGAAGGAACAACCAACTTTGGAATAAATGTCAGCTTTTGAACCCTGATGCCGGCTGATCTCCCGCCGGACAAGCGGGAAGACCCGGCAAGAACGGAGTTTGATCTCACTTCACTAACCTAGCACATTTTCATATTTTTATATGCTTCAGTTTTTGGGGAAGCTTTCAGGGGCATCCAACAGGAAAAAGATGGTTANNTACAATCCCCCCAGCGCTAAAAATATTGCCATATTCTAAGAACATTTGTGAAATAAAGGGTTCGCCAAGACTCCCAACAGGACAACTATTGACGTTGCATCCGGTACAGGCTAGTTGAACACTATGGATTAATGCGCCCGCATCTCTCCAGATTAATGATAGAGCGTTGTTGTATTTAGCCTCAGTTCGATTAGGATGGGCGATAAACCAGAATATAGTTGCATCAGTTACATCCAATATCAAACCAACATGATTTTTAAATTCCTCAACAAGAATGTCATTGAGGATTAGCCTATTTAAACTGTGCTCAAAAGGATTATAGTAATAAAAGGATTTGGAGCCCTCGAAGGTTGGAGACAGTATTAGAATATCTATTGGATGTCGAGCACCCGCAGATGCACTTGGCCTATGAGTCAGAATATAGCCGTTACTCTGCAGTGAAATTTCTTGGACTTTTGCAGACAGCCATAGTACCGTACTGATTTCATTTAACGATAGCTGACGAAAACTGCGTCTGCTTTTCCTTTGGCTGATAATATCCCAAAAACCAATTGGTTCAATAAGATTAGGCTTCATAAGCCTTATAGAATCGTCTATTGGGTAATTAAAGATCAATGGCGCATCTTCACTTTTTTTTGGTTCAGGATTATTCAACATAAGAAAGCTCCTTAATTACTTGCGCATACTTGTTACACCCTCTGCAATCACCACAGGCTATGTTTGATTTATGACATGAATGTGCCCAAAAAAGTAAATCCTCCGGAACTCCGGAACGGGAAATCAACTCTGCTGTAGTCAAATCGATACAAGGGGCTGTAATAGATATATGCCCCTCCTGATATGCTGAAAGATTGTTTATTAGTTCATAGAATTGGGAAGTCCCATCTTTGTGAAATCCATCTGACTTAACTGAAGCAACCATTATTTCCTCGACACCCAGCTTTATCCCCTTCATTAATGCAAACGTAATAAGCAGCTGGTTTCTGTATGGCCACCATTCAGGAGATGGAGAAATATCGAGAGACTGTTGATTTAAGAGATCTCCGCTACCCAAGTTGCTACAATCAATCTTAATGACTTGATGCTCCATATTTAAAGCATCGGCAATAATTTTGCTTATTCGAATTTCCGTTTGTGCTGGGAGTTGACCGTAATCAACTGTAATTGCAATTGAGGGCCTCTTCCAATATGCAAGTGAAATCGAATCCATTCCACCGGAAAGAAGAATTGCTTTATTCATGCTCTGCTAATAACCAATAAGCTTTGTATACTGCAGTAGCCAAATCTTTTTCGAGGATACAGCCGGTGCCCTCCAACATTTTTACAGATTCCTCACTCTCATTCTGCACATACGCAATAACAGGAATATTTTTCTTCACAGCATAGCCTACCTCAAACAAGGTTCCTGAATCAAGACCATCCAGCACAGCGAATACCAGCTTTGATTCCTCCAAACCTTCCAAGTCCTTTGATACTACTTCGGAAGCAATACCATGTCCAATGTCATGCCAAGGCGAAAACACTGATATACCAACGCCCTTTAAACAACTTCTTATTTGGTCTATAAGCCATCGTTCAGCGTAAGTAAAAAATGGGCCTGCCAAATATATTTTACCGGTAGGAAAATCCTTGATTAGGAACTGTTGAATTGATTCTATCTCCTGTTTAAAATTAAAATTTCTGGAGGAACAATAAATAGCCGTCAAAAATGATGCCTTTTCTGCTGCTTCTTTTGGTGTATGACCAGAAAACCAGTAATAAGCAAATGAAGATGCAAAGACATCGCCAGACCCAATAGGCCAGACGTGAGGCGTTTTATATACAGGGATTGTAATTTCTGCACNNAGCTTTCGAACGAGTTTGTGAAAATGGCACAGGATTAGAAGGTGATTGTGGGTCATATACCACTCTTTTCCCTTCAACCACTGCAGTTCCTTCTATTAATCCATAATACAAAATATTATCGCCTGTGGCTATCTTAATGATATTGTCACTTTTATTCACAGTATCCAGTCTGGGAAATATTCTTGGGGTAATTAGTGGGTGATCATAATAAAAAGAAATTGGACGATCAACCGTTGTAACTGTGCTTTTGATGCTTGGGAATATAGATGTAACCTGATCTAAATATAGTTTGGTATTATTATCCCCGAAAGTGTGAAACTCTATCGCAGTATCTGAATCAATACTGTTGATTACTCTGCATCCCCTTAAACCTGAGCCGAATTTCTCTTCCCATCTCANNCCTACTACAATCATCTGTTAGAAATTAATATTTGAACATCTCCTCCCGCTATCTTCAGAATCTTGGCCTTGTAAGTATACCCGTTATTAATACAAGTAATCAAAGCGGTAGGGTCTTTTGTGAAAACTGCTCCTAAAACACCTCCACCTGGTGTAGTGGCTATTAATGGCCCTGTTGCTGTATGTAGACTTATTTGCAATACATCTCCTACNNAAAACCCCTGCCACAATCAAAAGCTGGCAAACCGCCGCCGCCGCCACCAAAATCACTACCACCACCTCCGCCTGAACCTGACATAAAAGAAAATTAACAGTTAAGAATGTAATGTCTTAACTGCTAATTTAGTATTTTTTTTCATAAATCTCCAAATTATCGCATCCATATTTGATGCCTGGACTTGCAAGGCAGCACAAAATTCTAAATATCTCTTTTCCTGCTGTAAATAATCGGAAAGCTCATCATCCTCAAAGAAACCCGCCAATTTCCCTGCTCTTAGCACATGAATATCCAGTATCGCGACATTGTCACTTTTCAGCCAGTTTCTGGTGATCCAAGATGCAGTTTTCAAACCAATACCATCAATAGACAGCAGCCAATTCCTTAATGGCAAATCGTCATGTTGTGGAATTTCATCAAGGTCGTTTCTGTTTAGAAATTTATGGATGTACTTACTCTTCTGATTGTAAAACCTGTAGTGTACTTGTTTTCCATTGGGCAATTGAAACGGACTCACAAGTGCTTGGTAAATTTTATCAAATCCTATATTATGACAAATAATCTGTTGATCTTTAAGCCGATTAAATGCTATTACACCTATTTCTGAGGGTATACCATAACCCCCTAATATNNCCGTTACTTCATTTGAATAATCAGATAACAAATATTGAAGTTTCCAGAATGCCGGGGTATATAATTGGGCGTAACTCCCCCACTTTAGGCCTGGTAATAACTCATCGCCTTCATCGGGAAAATGTGCAACAAACGGTTTTAGTGCCTGCCAAGTTGTGGTTTCATCTATGTAATGAACATTGTTTGCCGTAACCAGGCTCTGATCTTCAAAAAGGTCAAGTTGATTTTGCATAACCATTTTCATAAGCTATTTCTTATCTCGTTTGGGTATTTTCTTATTGGGATACTTTTTTTCCCAGCCAGACACGTAGGCTTCCAACGCATCATTTACAACTTCTTTTAGAAAGACCTCATCAATTTTTGCAATAATGCCAAGCTTGTAAATCGTTTCTTCTTTTACAATAAAGGTTACACGGTCATATCCCTCCTTCAGCCCTCGCTTGGTTGAAGGAACATCTACAGTTGTACCAGCATTTATGCGCTGTTTTGCCATTTTGTACGATAGACAAAAGTAATAATGTAAACATTATTAAACAAAATAAAGTTTTATTTGAATAACATTTTATTGTAAAAATGTTTACAAAATTACAGCAGTCAAATATAAAAAAGCTCGTCAAGATAACAGACCTATCTGCTCTGAAATGTGAGAATACCGCAGACATTCCCATCTGGCCAGTTCGGCGTAGGATGTTCCTACGGCGGGCCCGGTAGCCGGTTTCCGACCGGCGAGTAAATCCTTTCTGGCCCTCGTTTGCAACGAGCCCCCTCTGCTTCGCGTCTGTAACGTCTGCACTTCGCCAGGAACCATAATAGTCACTCACCGCTGACGGAACTTGTAATTATTTGGGTATTATTGGGTAATTATTTGGGTATTTCCTTACGTTTGTTCCTTAATTAGGTATTATTGGGTAATTAATTGGGTATATGATAAACATTCAAACGCTACATATTACTGCAGAAATCCTCTCATTGGTTTCTGAAATCGATGAGTTTAAAGGAGCGTGGCGGGCTTTAGGAAAAATTGCTCCGGAGCAATTAATCTCCCTCAAACGAGTGGCAACCATTGAAAGCGTCGGGTCCTCCACCCGCATTGAGGGAAGCAAATTAACCGACCAACAAGTTGAAAACCTGCTCGCAAACCTGCAAGTTGAAAAATTCTCAACAAGGGACGAACAGGAGGTTGCCGGGTATGCCGCGGTGATGAACCTCATTTTTCAGAATTATGAGCATATTCCTCTTACAGAAAATTATATTCAGCAGCTGCATAGCGAGCTCTTGCAATACAGCGAAAAAGACTATTGGCACAGGGGTAACTACAAAAAATCACCAAATCATGTTGAGGCATTTGCCCCCGATGGAAAAAGCATGGGAATAGTGTTTGAAACTGCAAGTCCCTTTGAAACTCCAATAAGAATGGCCGACCTGGTAAATTGNNATATTAATAACAGCGATCTTCATCGTGGAATTCCTGGCCATACATCCGTTTCAGGATGGCAACGGGAGACTATCAAGAGTGCTGACAACCTACCTACTATTAAAGCAGGGCTATTCGTATGTGCCTTACAGTTCGCTTGAAGCCGTAATTGAGCAGAGCAAAGAAAATTACTACCTGGCACTAAGACAAACACAAGGAACGCTAAACTCCGAAAAGCCTGACTGGCAGCCTTGGGTTGTTTTCTTTTTGAGATCATTGAAACAACATAAGAAGCGGCTTGAAACCAAAATTGAAAGAGAACAGATGCTGTTGGCTCAGATGCCCGAATTGTCCATTCATATTCTGGAGCTGGTTAAAACCAGGGGAAGACTGACAATCGGCGAAGCAGTTACGATTACAGGTGCTAATCGGAATACTATCAAAAAACACCTGGAAGCACTTGTGGAGGCCAACCAGATACAAAAACAAGGTGCGACAAAAGGTGCCTGGTACATACTCAAATCATAGACAAGCACTCTGTGGCTCCAGTTCGGCCTAGGATGTTCCTACGGCGGGNNAGTGGTCGGGAAAGTTGAAAAGCCGTAGGCCCGAGGGTCGGCATTTCCGGAAAATCCACCTAAAAACCAGCAACAAACCGGAAGCTGACCGGAAAATATCCGGTACCAAACAAGCAATGAAAAGAGCTCTTATTGCAGGATTTCCCACCCATTTTTAACCAAAAGCAATGGGGCGAATTTGAGGAATCTACGGCACAAA
>DINJ01000082.1:5930-10568 GCA_002423665.1 Bacteroidetes bacterium UBA5543
AAACAGAAAAAATGGGGAATTACAACACATGCGCAAACTCCCCTCCCGATAAATATGGGGATTCAGGTGCGCACAATACAGCGGCACAACAACCAGAAATTTGCGGCCACTACATTGCCGTTGAGGCCCTGTCTGAGCCCACTGTTTTCCTATAGAGTTGGGGTGATACCTCAGCATTCTTTTTAAAGAACCTGCTGAAATAGTATTCATCGTCATAGCCCAGCTCGTAGGCTATTTCTTTTACGGTCTTGTTGGTCAGGTACAGTTCTCTTTTGGCCTCTATTATGATGCGCTCTGCTATCATATCCGTCAGGGTCTTATTGAAATGTGCCTTGGTGAGTTTGGATAGCGCTTTGGGCGTTATGGAAAGCATCTCGGCATAGTCGCTGGCTGCATGTTTGGTTCTGTAGTGGGCCTCTATGTAGTTCTTCAGGTTTTGCAATACAAATGGCTCGTCATTGTCTTCGGTCGCCTTGCGTACTGCTGTCTGCTGCTCTGTCTTGAGTCGCGAAGCCGAGATCAGAAATATCTTCAGATAAGATATAAGTAGTTCATATTGCGCCAACCCAGACTCCTGCATTTCGGTCGCTATCTGGCCAAGCAGCATTTCAAAGTTTGCCCTTGCATGCTCGTAAACGTGAACAAAAGGCGGGTCGTAAATATTGTTGAACAAGACACCATTGCAGGCCACTTCTTTGTGGTGCTTGTGAATGCAAAAGAAGTCTGGGTGAAAATGGATTACAGAGCCGCTTATTTCGCTCTCTGTATGGAACACAAATGGCTGGTAGGGCGAAAAGGCAAACATAGTATGCTCACGAAAGTCGTAGTCGTAGAAGTCGGCTGTTACGCTTCCGGCACCGCTCTTCACCCATATCAGCGAGTAATAGTTCAATCGCTGTACCTGCTCAAAAGGATTCTCTTTGTCGAAGTGGTAGAGCTTAAACGCCAGGTGACCCGTTTGGGGGTTGATGAAGGTGAAGTGGTTGTTTTGCAGCATAGTTGATATTATCAGGTGAACTTTCTTTCGCTATTGTCAATCTCCAGGTCGTTGATACTGGCAAAACGCTTCCGCATCAGCCCGTTTTCGTCAAACTCCCAAAGCTCGTTTCCGTAGGCCCGGTACCATTGATTGTGTTCATCCTGGTACTCATNNGCGATCCTGTTTTCCCTGAAACCCCAAAGTTCTTTTTTTAGCCGGTAGTTTCTTTCTTTTTCCCATTTCCCGGTAAGAAACCGCACAATCTCCTGTCGTCCGTTGATGAACTGAGTGCGGTTTCTCCATTCAGAATCTATGGTATAGGCTTTGGCTACGGACTCAGGGTCTTTGCTATTCCATGCGTCTTCTGCTTTTTGCACTTTTTCCAGTGCGGTCTCCAATGTAAAGGGAGGCAGTGGATATCTCTTTTCTACCTGGTTCATCGTAAGTGGATTTTTAGTTGCTCAGAGTGAGCACGTGGCGTACACAATGCTCACGCTGAGCTACCGGATTTACAGGCTTTCTGCCAGTGGAAAATCGACCGGCACTTTTGTGAGGTTGTGCAAATAGTTCATGGCAGTCTTATCGCTGACCTGAAGGATCAGATCCACCAGGTTTTCTTTGGTATACCCTTGCTCAAAAAAGTCCGCTACATTTTTATCAGTAACATTGCCCCTGTTCCGGGTAATGTCTGCCGCCAGCTTCACCAGGGCGTTCAGCTTTGGTTGCTCACTCTGGCCATTGCGTATGCTTAGTAGCTGGTTATCGTCAAACCCATTCATTTTGCCCAGTACCGTGTGCGCGCTCTGGCAGTAAATGCAACCGTTTACCTGGCTCACAACAAGGTTTACTGCTTCCTTTTCCCTGTTGGATAGCGATGTTTTGGCATTCTGGTAATCCAGGNNGCCCAGCGCTTTGTTCAGATTGTCAAAAATCTCCTGGTTTACGGGAGATACTTCACTTCTTGTGGGAACATTAAATTCCGTTTTCACTAAACTGTCCATTTCATTCTGATTTAGAAATTTGTTCGTCAATATTGACAATGCAAAGGTGGTATGTATGCCAGCCTCATAAAATGGACGATTGTCGTGAATGGATGGACGATTTGCCTGGGGGTGGTAAAGGGACGCACTTTTCCCGTGTTTTGACGCCGCATGGTATCCGGCAACTGAAAAGCCCAACCACCACCTGATAGCACCTCGGGTCAGAGGCCAGCAAACCTCCTCATGTCAAAACTTCGTTAATTCACCGTAGCCTCCGGCTTGCATATAAAAAATCTGTAACTTCGTAACCTGTGCTTTTTTGCCTCCTGCTCTATGGTGGCCCCCTCCTATCCCCCTGGCCGCGAGATAGTGAGTCTCTGCCAGGTTATTTGTTCGCGGCCAGCAAACTTCTCAATATGAAACAGCTTATCGTATTGGCATTGTGCTTCGGTGTGGTATCGGCCTCGTATGCCCAGAACACTAAGGAAAAAGTCTACAATAGCTCCGGCAAAACCAACTATAAACATAAAAAGCAAACCGGTTTCGACCCCGACCGCCTGATACTGGGTGGCGGTATGAACCTGGGCTTTGGTGGTGGCTATGTGAATGTGGGCGCTTCTCCGATTGTCGGCTATCGTATATCGCGACAGTTTTCGGTGGGCATAGGCATGGGATACCAGTACTATAAAGAGCCTACCGACATACCCAATAATACCAATACCGGTACACTGAACAGGTACATGAATATATACTACCCCAATTTGTGGGCACGCTACTTCGTGTGCAAAAACATCTTTCTCAACGCCAACTACGAATACGACTTCATAAGGCTGAAACAACCGGGATACGACAATTACGGCGTTATTGCAGAGCGCACCTCTAATGTAAACAACCAATGCCTGTTGCTGGGTGCTGGTGTATACCAACCCATTGTAGGCAGGCTGGGTATGAGCATGGAGCTTTTCTACGATGTGATGCAGGGACAGTACAGCCCTTATGGCGGGCCTCCCCGCATACGCCTGAGCATTGCCGCGGGCTTTTAGCAATTAAAGTCTATCTTCATTATGCAGCTTTGGCACCAAAGCTGTAAGTTTCGGCATGAATCCGGCATTACTCCTTATTGTTATTGGTTTGTACTTCGCCACCCTGTTGGGCATAGCGTTCTACACTTCGCGTGGGTCTGATAATGAGTCTTTTTTCATTGGCAACCGCAACAGCAAGTGGTGGCTGGTAGCATTTGGCATGATAGGCACCAGCCTATCCGGCATGACCTTTATCTCTGTGCCCGGTACTGTGGGCCGCAATGGGTTCGACTATTTCCAGGTGGTGATAGGCTACTGGCTTGGCTACTTTGCGGTGGCCTATATATTGTTGCCGCTGTACTACAAGCTACAACTTACCTCTATCTATAGCTACCTGGAGCAGCGACTAGGTACGAATGCCTATAAGACCCGGGCGCTCTTCTTCATACTATCGCGCACACTGGGAGCAACGCTGCGGCTATACCTGGTGATAAAGGTGCTGGAAAAATTTGTGCTGGAAAAAATGGGCATCTCCTTCGAAGCCTCCTCCATCATCATACTGGCACTTATACTGCTCTACACCTATAGGGGAGGCGTAAAGACGATTGTCTGGACCGATACACTGCAAACTACCTTTATGCTGCTGTCGCTGGTGATCTGTGTAATATGGATCATGAACCACCTGCAACTGGACCTGAGCAGCACCTGGGCAGCCATGAGCGAGAAGGGCTATACCCGTATGATGCAGACAGACATCAACAGCCCTCACCACTTTCTGAAACAGATAGCGGGGGGTGCTTTCATTACCATAGCTATGACCGGGCTGGACCAGGAAATGATGCAGAAGAACATATCTGTAAGTACACTGAAAGACTCGCAGAAGAACATNNCTGCTGCTGGGCGGGTTGCTCTCTCTTTATGCCGGAGCAAATGGTATGCCCACGTCTGGCGATGACCTGTTTCCGTCTATAGCTATCAGCAACGCCATGCCGGGCTTCATTACTCTATGCTTTATGATAGGGCTTATATCGGCGGTGTTCCCCAGTGCCGATGGGGCGCTTACGGCCCTCACTTCGTCTTTCTGCATAGACATACTGGGCATTCGCCGTAATACCTCACTGACCGAAGAACGCAGAAAGACAATACGGCTAACGGTACACAACTGTATGGCCATAGTGTTTCTGGGTTGTATCTTCTTCTTTAGGGCTATAGACAATGGTTCGCTTATTGCCATACTGCTGAAGATGGCAGGCTTTACCTATGGCCCGCTGCTGGGACTGTTTGCCTTTGGCATATTTACAAAACGGCAAGTGCGCAAGGGTATGGCGGGCCTGCTGTGCGTAGTGGCGCTGGTATTCACCTTCCTTACAGACCTCATTAATAATCCCGGCTGGTACACAACCAAGCTAGGCTTTTCTGAGGCAATAGCCAGCTCACTGGGGCAGCTATCCGGCAACCTTTTTCACGGCTACCAGATAGGGGTGGAATTACTCATTATCAATGCGGCCTTTACTTATTTACTGTTACTTTTGGCATCGGTAAAAGGCTCAGAGCAGCAGGTGGCTGCCGCCTGACCATTATATAAACCTGCACCTGGCCGGTAGCGGCTAGCGTACAAAAAAACAAAACCATGAAAAACCACTTTAAAAACATAAAA
>DINJ01000011.1:0-250 GCA_002423665.1 Bacteroidetes bacterium UBA5543
GGCGACACAACAGCGGCGGTTGGGACTTTATATCCCAAGCACATCTTTCATGCTGAACACTCCTTGCTTGCCGGCTATAAACTCTGCTGCCAGTACTGCGCCGAGCGCGAAGCCGTTGCGATTGTGGGCGGTGTGGGTGATTTCTATATCATCAATAGCCGAAGTGTAGGTAACGGTATGTGTACCGGGTACACCCTCTTCGCGCAGTGCGGTGATGTGGAGTATATCTTCCCCCTGCTCTTCTTCGCTC
>DINJ01000011.1:267-3299 GCA_002423665.1 Bacteroidetes bacterium UBA5543
CCCGCCTGCAGGCACATCAGCACATTGTCTTTGGCGGCTTCGGGTTGTGTCATTTCTATCACCGCATCTGCTTTCTTCAGGTTGTCGGCTGTCAGGTCGGCAAGATTGGCTGAGCTGATTTTCAGTACGATATTATGCCCCCTTTCGGTTGCTATCTGTTCAATAGTCTTACCCATTTTGCCGTATCCTATCAGTGCGATGTTCATATAAATCAGAATATTAAAGAAAGTATGGTAAATATGGCGAAGACAATACTGCCTATGCCGTTGGTAGTCATAAATGCGATGTTCACTTTGCTCAGGTCGTGGGGCTTTACCAAAGTATGCTGGTATATCAGCAACCCTGTAAAGATAGCCGCGCCCGTCCAGTATATCCAGTTGAACGATGCCATAAAGCCGGCTGCTATCACTAATCCAGCTGAGATAATATGCAGCAATGTAGACACACCCAATGCATTTTTTACACCCAGCAATGCGGGTATGGAATGCAGTTTGTTACTGCGGTCGAAACTTTCGTCCTGCAAGNNCTGCAAGGCATAGATAATATCGAAGCCGGATACCCATGTAATCACAATGCCCGAAAACATCAGCGGCAGCCAGTTGAAATAGCCCGTAACAACAAGGTATGCACCAATAGGCGCCAACGAAAGCCCCAGCCCCAATACCAGGTGACAGAGCGCTGTAAACCTTTTGGTATAACTGTAAAAGAGTATCACAAACAGCGCTACAAAGGACAGGTAAAACACCAGCATATTTATGAAGTAGCAGGTAATAACAAACAGCACACAGTTGGCTATTACAAACCAGAGTGCGCTTTGTGCATTGATAACTCCTGCCGGTATTTCACGTTTTGCCGTGCGGGGGTTACGGGCGTCTATATGTCTGTCGAGGTAGCGGTTGAAGGCCATGGCCGCCGTACGGGCGAAGACCATGCACAGCAGCATTTTGACCAGCAGGTGCCACTCGAAGCTGTGCTGCTCGTAAATAACGGCCAGTGAAAAACCGATAAGTGCAAAAGGCAGGGCAAATACCGTATGGCTGAACTTTATCAGCGACAGGTAATCTTTGATACGCTGCATCATTGTAATATCAGCTGTATTCATTTTTTCGTCACCTCCACTGTGAAGCCAATAGATATAGCTTCTTCCTGGGCATTGCTGTACACCAGCACATTTTTATTTTGTACACCTGCTCGGTTAGCACTGTTGAACTCTACCACTATTTCACCCTCTCCACCCGGTGGTATGGGCTCCTTAGGATAAGAAGGCACTGTGCAGCCGCATGAAGCTACCGCATTAGAAATCAGCAAGGGATTAGTGCCTGTATTTTTGAAATGGTAGGCGTGTTTTACTACTTCACCCTCTGTGATGGTACCAAAGTCGTGCTTGGTATCGTCAAATGTCATCTGTGTCTTGGGCATGGCACTCGCCTCTTCTTTGCGCTTGTCTATCAACGCGGGGTCTTCATGCACATGGCTGCCGCCATCGCCAATACCATATTTATTAAACAAAGCCTCGCTGCTTACGCCGCTCAGTTCTACCAATGCCAACGTAAAAACTGACAGGGTAAGTACCGTCAGCAATATTGTTTTAAATTGTGGATTCATTTTTACTGTTATTTATGTTTGTAACGGGTGCAATTTAATTAACTATTCTGTTCCCAAACCTGTGCCAGGTTCACCAGTACTTCTACCGCCTTTTCCATATCCTGCACGCTCACATATTCCTGCTTGCTGTGTATGGCCATTTCGCCGGTAAAGATATTGGGGCAAGGCATACCCATGAATGACAGCCGTGAACCATCGGTACCACCGCGTATGCTCAGCATCTCTGCTGTCAGCCCGCTACGTTTGTAAGCCTCCTCGGCATTGCTCATCACAAAGGGGTATTTATCCAGCATTTCTTTCATGTTGCGGTACTGCTCTTTTACTATAAAGTTCATAGCCGCGCCGGGGAACTCCTGAACCGTTTCCAGTGCTATCTGTTTCAGTTTTTCTTCATGCTCCGCCAGTTTTGCCGTCACAAAGTCGCGAACGATGAAATGGACCGTCGCTTTTTCAATCTGCCCCTCTATGCTCACGGGGTGTACAAAGCCCTGCATACCCTCGGTTGTTTCGGGGCACCATTCATTTTTAGGCAGCTTATCTACAAAGGCTGCTGCTACTTTAATAGCACTCACCATTTTGCCTTTGGCATAACCGGGGTGCGCACTCACGCCATGAAACTCGATAGTAGCGCCATCCGCCGAAAAAGATTCGCCCTCCAGGTGGCCGCGCTCTCCCCCATCCAGCGTATAGCCAAATTGAGCACCGAGTTTGTTCATGTCCACCTTGTTCACGCCGCGGCCTATCTCTTCGTCAGGTGTAAAGAGTATGCGGATTTTACCATGCTTTATTTCAGTATGTTCTACCATGTACTTCGCCAAGTCCATAATTATGGCTACGCCGGCTTTGTCATCGGCACCCAGCAGTGTTGTACCCGATGCGGTAATGATGTCATCACCTATTCTCTGCTGCAGGTAGGGGTGGTCTTTGGTGCTGACCACTATCGATTTATCGTCGGGCAGGACGATATCGCTGCCATCCCATGCTTTGTGCAGTATGGGCTTTACACCTGTACCGCTGCAATCGGGTGCTGTGTCCACATGCGCGCAGTAACATATTACCGGTACTTGTTTATCAGTTGTGGCGGGAATGGTAGCATATACATAACCATGTTCGTCCAGTTCCGCATCAGCTATACCCATNNTACCTGTACATAGCGCATGAACCTTTCTGCCGCTGTATGCCGATAATTGTCTAAACCCATAATTTATCCTTTTGTGCTATTTGAGGGCGTAAAAATAGGCATTCTGACGGCCATAAGAAAACCATGCAAAACAATTGTAGTTTTGCAGCGCTGATGGATGGCATAGAAAACATATTGATTTCTGAAATAATAACTGTATCGCTCACGCTGTTTGCGGTGATAGATATGCTGGGGTCCGTGCCGGTACTGCTGTCGCTGAAGAAGAAGATGGGCGATATTAACTCGG
>DINJ01000011.1:3304-3671 GCA_002423665.1 Bacteroidetes bacterium UBA5543
TACAGGCTACCCTTGTATCGGGTATCCTTATGCTGGCGTTCTTCTTTGTGGGTGAGCCCTTGCTCAACCTGATGGGGCTGGACATCAGTTCCTTCGCCATTGCCGGTAGTATAGTCATATTTATACTGGGACTGGAAATGATACTCGGGGTAGACTTCTTCAAAACCGAAAGCGGGGAGAAATCAGGCAATATCGTTCCGGTGGCATTTCCGCTCATAGCGGGCTCAGGTACGCTTACCACCATTATGTCGCTGAAAGCCACCTACCACGCTTACAATATTCTTATATCTATTATTATCAACCTGGTGGTAATATTCATTATCCTGCGTTCGTTGAAACTGATAGAAAGGGCCTTAGGCCCGGCGGG
>DINJ01000011.1:3677-5387 GCA_002423665.1 Bacteroidetes bacterium UBA5543
GGTACGTAAATTCTTTGGCGTGATACTGCTTGCGATAGCTATCAAGATATTTAAAAACAATATTAACGTCAGCTTTTAATAACCGCTGCTGCCGTATATCATCCTTACCTGTTCTTCGTACTTACGCTCTATTACTTTGCGTTTTATTTTCAGCGATGGTGTCAACTCGCCGGTGTCTATCGTCCACTCGTTGGGTAGCAGCACAAAGCGTTTTATCTGCTCCGTATGGCTGAACAGGGGATTGTATTTGTCTAATACCTTCTGCACTTTGTCTATCACCTCAGGCATAGCTATCAGTTCTTCATTACTCTCCGGCGCCGACAGCCCGGTATTCTTCAGCCAGTTGCGCAGGTTCATATAGCCGCNNCAGCGCGCTTACAAACTTCTGCCCCGCACCCATTACTATCAGTTGTTCTATATAGGGGCTTTCTTTCAGTTTGTTTTCTATAACCTGCGGTGCTACATATTTACCGCCCGATGTTTTGAATATCTCTTTCTTCCTGTCGGTTATTTTCAGGAAACGGCCCTCCAACCATTCGCCAATGTCACCTGTCTTCAGCCATCCATCTGCGGTTAATACCTCTGCAGTCAGGTCGGGGTGTTTATAGTATCCCATCATGATGTTATTACCCCGGCACCAAATCTCCCCGTCTTCGGCCACTTTTACTTCCACATTATCTATAAGTGTGCCTATGGAACCGATGCGCCTGCCGTCACTTTCAAACCTGTTCACCGACACAACGGGTGATGTCTCTGTCAACCCGTAACCTTCCATAATGATGATCTTAGCCGCCGTGAACACACGTATCAACCTGGGCTGACAAGGTGCGCTGCCTGTTACTATGGCTTTCACATTGCCGCCCAGCGCCTCTCTCCATTTTTTAAATATCAGCGCATTGGCGATGGCAAGTTGTATTCTATACCAAAGGCTGCCCTTGTTTACATTGTCGAATTCAAAGCCCAGCTTCAGCGCCCAGAAGAACAGTGCTTTTTTAATGCCGGTAAGATCCTGCCCTTTGGCCAGTATTTTTTCATACACTTTCTCCAGCAGGCGGGGTACAGTAGTAAATACGAGTGGTTTTACCTCGCGCAGGTTGTCGCCTATGGTTTCCATACTCTCAGCATAGTAGATACTCAGGCCGGCATCTATATATATATAACTCACCGTCCGCTCAAAGATGTGGTTCAGCGGCAGGAAGCTGAGCGTCTTTGCACCACGCTCGGCAAAAGAAAACGCCGGCATGGAATCGTACACATTGCTCACAATGTTCTTATGGCTCAGCATCACCCCCTTTGGATTGCCCGTAGTGCCTGATGTATATATGATAGTTGCCAGGGTATCTTCTGTTATTTTATCTATCACAGCCTGGTCGGGCGACAATCTCTTATCCACCAGTTCCATCCAGTTTTTTACACCGGGTATTTTGTCAANNATGCTTGAGTGAGGGTACGTTGTCAAATGCCGGCTTGAAGCGTTTGTATAATTCTTCGCTGGCCACAAATAAAATATGCACCTCAGCTTCTTTCAGTATGTACTCCATCTCGCCCGTGCTGATGGTGGGATATAAAGGCGTCAGCACGGCACCACTCATCTGCACACCCATATCGGTCATCAGCCACTCCGGCCTGTTAGGCGACACTATGGCTATCTTCTCCTGCTGTTCAGCGTCAAGGACATCGTTGCGTACGCCCAGCGACTGCAGCCCTCCG
>DINJ01000210.1:0-22008 GCA_002423665.1 Bacteroidetes bacterium UBA5543
AGATAATGCGCCGCATACTCAGAAAAATAGCTGAGGGTGAAACAGAAAACCTGGGTGATACCAGCACCCTGCTGGATCCGGGAGTTGTAGACGAAATTAAGAACGGCAGGATATAAAACAGGGCTTACTAAGGCAAGTGATAAGCGTGAATGGGTATACAATTTCTTAAAACCAAGACATTAATACCTGCCAGGCAACTATATGAAGTAACGTAAAAAGCAGCTACATATTGTAGCTGCTTTTTACATTGTGCCCAGAACAGGAGCACTAAAAGCCTTTTTTACCTTAATCTAATTTTACGACAAAATGCGCCGTAATCCTTTACTGTATTGCATTTACAAACATTAAGGAATTAAACTAAGTAAAGCCAAATTAAGATAAACCGTCCCCTATACCGTCCCCTGATAATTGAAATAATTGCTTAACATTGTGGCAAATGTCAAAAAATGGCAACTGCTACCCTTGTCTTAAAAGAGCCTAATTCTAATGATGACACTCTTGTTTATTTGATTGTTCGCCTTGGTAATTCAAGGCTTAAGTATTCAACAGGACAGAAAATAAACCCGAAATACTGGAATAACACAAAACAACGTGCTAAAGAGCAAAGGCAGTTTCCTATTTATCCAGAGTTCAATACTCTAATGGCTAACTATGAAAATGCCGCCATGAATATCTACCGAAAAATTATAAATGACGGTGGTACGCCTACGATTGCAAAAATAAAAGACAATCTGGATAAGCAGTTTAAAGCAGACAAATACGCCCCAACACACACAGACTTCTTTCCATTTATTGAAAACTTTATAGCTANNGAAAGCTATATACCATTAAACAGTATAAACAATGTCTTAGGGTATTACGGGAATATCAGGCCTTTTCAAAAGTCCAAATAACTTTTGATACTATTGATTTAGACTTCTATGCTGGATTTACAAAGTATCTCACTCAACGGGGCTATCTTATTAATTCCATTGGCGGGTTTGTTAAAAACCTAAAAGTATTCATGAATGAAGCCTTAGAAAGGGGTATATCTACCAACCTGAACCATAAACACAGGAAATTTAAAACTCTGGACGAGGAAACAGAAAGCATATATCTAACCACAAATGAAATAGACAGACTATATCAGCTGCAATTATCCGATAATAATCGTTTAGAAAATGTCAGGGATTTGTTTGTTATAGGCTGTTATACTGGTCTTAGATTTTCAGACCTATCAAGACTTACCGACAACCACATAATTGACAATGGAACTAAGCTAAAGATACAAACCGAAAAGACAGGTGACATTGTAATAATACCGTTACATAAATACATACGGGAAATAATGTCCCGATATAACGGGGGGATGCCAAGAGTTATCAGTAATCAAAAAATGAACCAGTACCTTAAAGAGTTAGGGGTATTGGCCAAAATTGACGACAAGGTTATCATACACTACACAAAGGGTGGCAAACGTACATCTGAAACAACTAATAAATACAACCTGATAACAGTACACACCGCCCGCCGCTCTTTTGCTACCAACGCATATCTAAATGACATACCCACTATATCAATCATGAAAATAACAGGCCATAGAACAGAAAAGGCATTCCTGAAATACATAAAAATAAGTCAAGAGGATAACGCCAATAAATTGCTTAATCATCCTTTCTTTAACTAAAGTGGTCTCCTGCGCCTAACGTATGTGGTTCGCCTCGGCTGTGGGGTAGGCACGTGGGGTGACATTCTTGTAAGCTTGTTTTCTCGCATAAACCTTGCTTCACGTGACAACTCTGAAATTTGCACAACATCAAATGAAACAATTTGAACCTGTGCCTTTTGAGCCACTCTAAATACGTGTCTGTAATAAGTATCTAATTCTACTCCATCAATGAGGTGATGTTCAATAAATCGTTTCTTATTAGCGTATAAGATATTAATCCTAAAAACTGGCATGGTTTCAATAAACAAATTATCAGGTATAGTTATCGACATTAACAATTGTTATAAAAATACAAATTTTCATAGCTAAATATTCAATGTATTGTGCTACCAGCCTGTATTCTTAGATACACATTATTACCAGGTGTAATTTAACTTTAAGCACAAATCTTTATAATCAGTAATCAACCAATGTAAAGGCTCTCTACTTTTGTACTGAATTAAATGACGTTAAACCATGTTAAAACAGATGGCCTCCCCCGTAAAAAAGAAAATACGATATAAGTTTAATGCTGACCTCTTGGCAATCGTTATTAAACAGCTAGAATACGAAATTGAGAAATTTGCAAAGTATTATAAACCTGAAGATGGCAAAGCCTTTTGTCAAGCTTCATCGTGGCAAATGTATTATTGCAACGGTTATTTAACGCTTGACGCATCGAAAAGATGTCCAAAGGAGTTTTATTACTATCTGGATATTGCTTTTTTTAATGCAGTAAGATATAGTAGGATTAACTACAGGAAAAACAATGAAAAAAAAGCAGAAAATAAAGGTATCTAAAACCTATACAGTACCCAACGTGACAAACCAAGACGATTTACTTTTCATCTATAATAAGGTTGGTGACTTGACATATGTAATTGAACAAAACCACAAAAGAGAAACTAACAAGCGGAAATTTGATATTGCCGATTACTGGAAATTTAATAGTTCCGATGGAAATATCCATTTCAATATTTTGAACACCGCACCTGTTATGATTGCTATTCACCTTATGGAAGCATTTGAGAAAGCACATAATTATTGGCTAAATAATAAGAATAAATAGACTGGCATATGACACAAATATTATTAACTGGCATAGACCTGAATGAATTACTTGAAAAAATAGCCTCTATCGTTGAAGATAAAATAAAGGGCAATAAACCAGAAATGCCAAAATCTGGGAACTATCTAAGCAGAAACGAGGTTTGTAGTTTATTGAAAATCTCACTACCCACCTTAAACGACTGGACAAAAATAGGTCGGTTACAATCATACAAAATTGGGAATAGGGTACTATATAAACAGGACGAAATTGAAACAGCCCTTGTAAACCTGGCAACCTACAAATTTAAACGAGGCTCTTAATACCTATAATATCTTCCCTATCATCGAAAACGCTCCCGTCTTTATAAGCTAACTTAACAATGATTTCAAATAACGCCAATACAAGCCATTTAAAGCCCGATTGCAACCTCTGGAATAGTCCGCATAGCTGTCAGGCTATTTTTACTGCTAATGCAGCTCTAAAAGCCCATATAGTGCAAATAGGCAATTACCATCAGACACGCATTTTCAATTCAAAAATTGAGCCTCAAAATTCATTAGCGAGAACCTATAGTAACACAGTTCTCGCCGTTGCATTCCGCTACAAAACTTTAATCGCTGAAAAACAGCCTGTATCATAAGCCTGCAAAGCATTTCAGCCAATCTACGCCATCGACACATATTCAAGTAGACGTATATGTCCTAGCCTTAGTTGCTTGTTACAGTAGTAATCCTTCCACCTATTCCTTGAAATTGGCTACAAGTTCCCTCTTGACCTCAGGCAGATACTTTTTAAAAGCTCTTTCAAATGCGGGAATTGTTTCTAGAAAGAATGTGATTATTTCCTCCCAATCATCTTTGTTGAAAATATCAACTCCGTCTTTCCTGATTGAAATGGAACTTTGTTTTTTATCGTCACCCCTATCCCATTCCAAGGGAATGCTAAAATCACGCTCAATTTCATCTTTATATTTAACCAGCTTATCAAATAGGAATTTATTCTCCTCTGTAACAGGCCTGTAAAACTTCAAACCGACCAAACAGTAATTATAGGTAATAATCAGTATGTATGAGCCAAAGGTAATATCAGTCCCACCGGCATAGAGCGTGTTATCTTTGGTTGGGTTATTTGATTGAAAAATATTTGCAATACCCTTGAGCCTAGGTAATAATGTCCTCCAAAATTCCAATCTGATATGGTGTCTGTTCTGCAACTCACTTTCATTGATATTGATGTTTTCTCGGGTTTTATCAGCCATCTTTATCATAAATTCTTCAACGTCCTTGGTTGGAATAATTTGCTCAAAGTTTATAAAAAGTTTATCGTCTAACTGAAATGGCGTAGCCTTGAAGCAGATTATATCTAAATCATAGCCAAGCAGCCATAAAACGGTTGAGGTAACTTCCTTTTTAAACTTGGCTGCAACTAGTATTATTCTTGGCTTAGCAGTCTTATTCAGAATATCCAATTCACCGCCTAAGAAGTCAGTTAAAATCTTTTCTGCATTGTGTTGGCTTCCTAAATACTTCTGAAAAATGTCTATGATATTTCTTTGAGTTAACGTAGAACAGTACGAAGCATATTTAAGGGCTTGCCATGTAACATCTCTCCCGCTATCATCCAATTTGTTTTCAATCACTACAAGCTTTCCATCTTTATCAATAGCTAGTAGGTCTAACCTTTCATAAGTGTCATCAAACCCACTAAACTCCTTTTGAATTATTAGTAAATCTTCACCTAATGATGATGGATTATTTGCGATCCATTCTTGTAGGTGTTCACGTTCCTTAAACTGGAGTTCTGCAAAGGTTTTCTGCTCTAATGAAATAATACGGTTATTTGCTTTATCGATTTGGTACATAATTGTCTATTTACGGTATTGCTCTATTAAATTCTTCCACTTATTACTTCCTGTAATGTTTCAAATAGCTGATTAGAAGAATGTGCATTTAATACGGAATGATTAACCTGATATGAGGTATAGTTAGCAAACCAGATAATTCTATAACCATACTTATTATGCATGTTACCTACTTCGTGCAATGTAAGACCTCTGCTCCTACATGCACAAATAATAATATCACAAGCATTTGCCGCCAAGTCATCTAACCCAATTCTAACCCAATGAGCTACATCACCCTGACTGTGTATACCTATCTTCAAAAGCCCAATGTCGATAATAGCTTTTATGTCTGCATGATATGAGATTGTAACTGGGTCAGTTGTAGCATTTGGGTAATTATTTAAAATAATAGGCACAAGCCCTTTTATTGTTTCTGATTTCCCTTGATTTGATGCGCCCCAAATGCAGATTATAGTTTTCATACTGAAATATTTTAGTTATCACTTTTAGTAATTATATTTTCATCAAGTCAATGTAGAAACCCGAAAATGGCTCTCCACCCTCGTAAAGCAATCCTATTGACCAGAATAGTTTGTTGTCTAATTTATAAATTCCATCAATTTTTTCGGATGGCAGATTCGCTTCTTTTAAATAGTCAAATGTCCCTAGAATTTTCCCGTCATCATAGAGCCAGCACTTAAAGACACCGCCCCAATCATCATCTGTATTTTGCAAGTCACAAATCAAACGGGAATAAGGAGAAGACTCAACCTTGAATATTTTAGCTGAAATCACAATTCTTTCAGTATAGTTCGTTTGGATATACTCTCTGTCGTAATCTTTAATATCAGCTACATCAGGATATAAAAGAAAACCGATGTGCGTTGCCTCAATAGCCATCATTCATTTATTGACATGGGACAATTTCGCAATTCAATACTGTTAGCTCATTTAAATCAGTTTCTAACCTGACATCACCACTTTCTACAGAGTAAGTGATTTTAAAACTGTAACCTCCAATATTAATAACTGAACTTACACTCTTCTTATCATCCAATGTAAATTCTACACACTCGAATTTTACGGATATACCCTCTGCTGTGTTGATATTTCCTTTGTATTTCATTTTTAATAGTAGTTAAAGTGAATAAGTTTAATGAATGTTCTACTCAATATTATTGAATGTTTATCTTTCTAAAATAGTGTACTAGGAAATTTTCATAATAGCCACTTTGACCTATATATTTAAAATAGAGACCTCTGTCACTCAACTCGACTACATGTAGTATCATTCTTTTATAATAGTAATCCCCAATACCTCTGCTATATTTTCCCATGCTTTTCTCGTTGTCATAATTATTCTCAACAGTATCAGTTAGCAATATAACCTTCATTGAATCTAATGTAGTCAACTGCCATTTACCGTATAATTTTGTGTAATCACATTCATATGAAACTGTACCATCCTCATTTAGCACTATAATAGCATTCCCGTCACTTTGGTATTGATAGTCTTTATTTACATCTTGCCGCCATGTACCAATAAACAAAGCTCTCTCACTATCTTCTAACAAGGCTTTGTGTGTTGTGTGACTATCGCTCATGTTATTCTCGTTGCTTTCGCTCTGATTGCAAGCATTTAATAGCGACGAAATGGCAAACAAAACAATTAATAGCGTATTTCTATTCATTGACTTATTCATAAAATAATGGTTGTTTAGTTTGAACATATATGCAGTAACTAATTACTCTATTTCTTTTTACCTTTTTTCTTTTCTTCTTTAAATAACCCTGTGGTGTACTTATCGTACAACTCAAACAGGAATTCAATGCGCCTTGTTTCGTCTGGAAATGGCTGCGGGCGGTAACACAGGTCAACAGCTTTATCTAATTTTTGATGCGCCTTTACTAGTGCGGGTGGCATTGTGTTAGGGTCGTACAAATCAGCCAAGCTTGCATCTGGAAATTGTGCCCTTGCATCTAACACGCCTTGTGCTGCCTCTTCAACTGCTATTTTTTGTTTCTCTGTTGGATTTTCAGGGAATGGGTAATTGTTGTATACCGATGGGGTATACCTAATGCGGCTTTCTAGTTTCCCAGCAGTCAATTTTACCCATTGCATATGCATTGTCGATTGTAACACACCAAACAAGTAAGTATTTGCATTTGGAATTATCTGCACTGTATTAGCGCAAATAACTTCTCGGGATATAAATCCAATTGGAATATACCGCCTGTTTTCAGATGAAACCTCTGGAACAACTAAATATTCCGAACTTGGTTGCCTATCCTGCGTAAATAGAAATGGGATATCAGCGTATTGCTTTACTGACGGCGTAGGGCTATTAAGCCTCATTTTTCTTACTAATTCCAATCTCATTTTTACTACTGGCATCTTTGCGATTTCTTCAGGCTTTGCGTCCTTTAACCATAAGCACCAACGTTTAGTATTATTTATAAAATCACTTGCGCCCATGAAAGGTCGTATATACTTAACTGCCAACTCATCATTCCAAATTTTATCTTCAATTGAATCGATAATAAGATTACCCCCATCAGTAGGTTGGCTTCCCTTGTACATTGATGGGTATTGATGTAAAGGTTCGCCTCTTGTTTCTATAAAAACATCTTTACCCTCGACCAGATATGCGTTAATATTATTGACGAGTCTTTCAATGGGTTTTTTACTAATGCTTTCATACTCAAACAGACGTTTTTTGGCGGTATCTAAATTGGAAAACCCTACAATTACAACATGCACACCTGCATTACCTTTCGCCTCATTTTTCCATTTAAATGTTCGGTGTGCAAAATGTATTTTGACATGGTATTTATTTTGTAACTCACTCCATAAAATGCCTGCCTGCTCACCTTGCGAAATTGAATTGGTAGATACGAATACTGTTGTCACTCTTACACCATTGCTATTGTGTGTTTGCATATATTTTGATGATAGCAAATACCATGCGGCAACATAATCCAATCTTCCAGCACGTTTTGCAGCACCAAACACAATGTCCATATCCTTTGCCTGCTCTTCGTTTCGCCATTGGTGACCAATAAAGGGCGGGTTACCAAATATGTAATTGTATGTTTTTCCTATCGGCAATAAATCTTGCCAACTAATCCGCAGTGCATTTTCATTTTTAATTGTAGCACTCTTAAGTAGTGGAAGTCTAACAAAATACTCTCCGAATGCAGCACTAACAAGTTGGTTCATTTGGTGGTCTATCAGCCACATGGCTACCTGTGCTATTTGTGCGGGAAATTCTTCATACTCAATTCCGTAAAACTGGTCAACATTTAATAAGACATATAGCTCTATATTGGTGGCTATCTGGTTTTTAAATTTTGCCTTGAGTAATTCAATTTCAAGCAAACGCAATTCTCTGTAAGGGNNGAAATTACCACACCCACAAGCAGGGTCAAGAAATCGTAATTCTGCTAGTTTTGCGTGAAAGCGGTCAAGTTGTGCGTTGTTGCTTTTTACCTTGTTAAATTCCTCGTATAGCTCGTCAAGAAAGAGGGGTTTTATCAGCTTCAGTATATTTTCCTCACTAGTATAGTGTGCCCCCAGGTTACGCCTCGCTTTCTCGTCCATCACACTCTGAAACAACGAGCCAAATATAGCGGGGCTAATCGCACTCCAATCCAAGGCACAGCTTTTTATCAGCATTGCCCTCATTTCGCTGTCAAAAGATGCCGTTTCAAGCCTTTCTTCAAACAACTTGCCATTTACATAGGGAAATGCTAATAAGGCTTCATCAAGTGTTTTAAGCCTCGCTTTCTGTGGCTTATTTAATGTATCAAATAGTACCGCAAGCCATCCTGCAAGGTCGCTGCCGTCTTCCTTAGTTGNNCTGCTCAAATATATTGGTATCATCGGCAAACAGACAGAATACCAGCCTTACCAGATATAATTCTAATTGATGTCCTGAATATCCCGCTTCTTTTAGTTTATCGTGTAGCTTGCCCATCATCTCGGCAGCTTCAATATTTACTGGGTCTTGCTCCCGTATTCGGTGGTGTATATGCCCACTAATAAAATCGAACAAGCGAACATTGTCCACCAGCTTCGCAAGCGTAAAACTGTAGTCTTTGTTTTCGTCAAGGTCGTACAACCTGAAATTCTGAAAATCGCAAACCAATATGTAACGGGGTAATTCTTCGTCTTTCAGGCCGGGGAAATAATCTTTTGCCTGCTTATAAGCTCGTTCTAAATCTTTGCCCCTGCTTTTATGCTCTATCAGCAATTTACCTTTCCATAGCAGGTCTATATAACCTTGCCTTTGGTCTTGTTTTTTTACCTGCTGTTCAAATGTGGCTACACGCCTGCGAGGTATGCCAAAGATATTAAAGAAGCCGTCCCAGAAACTTTTCGCTTCTGCATCTTCGCTGCTTTCACTTTCCCATTCTTTACTGAAAGCAACTGCACGTTTCTTAATCTCGTTGAGGCTAAGGGGCATGGGTTGTATTAGTTGAGTTTTGTGAACGCCTAAAATATAAAATATTCCTTTATTGTGATAGCCAAACTAGCTGAAACGGACTAAAAAGCAAAAGAGCGAAGCTGCTTAACTTGCTTCGCTCTTTCTGGCTCGACAGGCAGCTAGCCCCTCGAAGCTTCAAAAATAGGATTTTTTGAAGGTCTATCGTGATGTGCCAGTAATACATTCCATTTTCCTCTATTATTTTGCTGGAACATTTGCGCTAAATGATATATGGTCATTATCATAAAAGTATCTTGTCATTCCTGATGTCGCTAAATCAAATGTTCCTGTTGTTTTATCGAAACCAACATTAGATATAGGGTAATTATTCAGTAAAAAATTTCCTGCAAAATCTTTGCCTTTCATATAGGGTATGGTAATTATTGTTTTTTCTTTGGGCAGAAGATATTGAAGGGGAATTTTGTCTTCATTGCATAATGTCTGTTGTTGATTATTAGGCTGTGCCGTTATTACTGCTTCCACAGGGCAAATAATCGCACCTCTAGCATAGTTGTTATTTACAATTGTCAAACTACTTTCTTTCCGTTGCTCCCATTTATTACTAAAGTCATTCCACTCTATCCCAAATTTTTTAGCTGCTTGTTTAGCTGTATCACAGTCTTTTATCTGCTTATTCAATAAGTTCAAATTCTCCTCCATATTGACTTTAAAAGCCATAAATTCCATTTCCTTTTTATCATCTGCCACCTTATCACTCAGGTATGCACTAAGACTAATTATCGCAGCAAACACTCCTGACAAGACAACAGATAACCCCCAATTACTAAGTACAGTCTTGCCCTTTTTATTAACCTTTTTAAGGCTTTCTGGATATATCCCAGTAATTAATCCTGTGTATAGAGAGAATGCAGCAATTAGGATAAAATAAATAACAGACATGGCTGGTGTTTCATACCAAAATATAAAATCCTGAAGTGATTACTATATTTTCATTTCTCACAAACCGTCCCCCATACCGTCCCCTGCGCAAATAAAAAAGCCTTGAAAGTCAACACTATCAAGGCTTTTCACTTTTTAATTGTGCCCAGAACAGGAATCGAACCTGCACNNACCAATTCCGCCATCTGGGCAGGGTAGACACTAAAATCGGTCAATTACAAAGTATTGACTGGTTTCAGCGGGCTGCAAAGCTATTCATTCTTTCCTGAATGCGCAACAGATATTTTTTCCTGAAATATTGCTCTTTTATCCTGCCCAGCAAAAGCTTGCTGTGGTCGCCTGCATCATATTTTTCAGTCAACGGGCGGGTATCATTTTCCCAGTCCTGCAGCAGGTTATTCAGCATCATCTCGGCATTAGTCAATGTCTCCCCACTACCCTCATCCATTTCATATTCACTCAGCGTCTCGTTCAGCTCCATCATCTCCATCAGGAAGTCGGGCGGCAGGTTGTACTTCTCTTCATCTTCCAGCACACCCTCCTGCTTCAGCACATATGCCATAGTGGCATCGGCATTGCCCAACGTTTTCCATGCCTGGTTATTGGCCGACGATAGTTGCAGGGCCAGTGCCTGTTCCTCAGCATCAGCCATCGTAAAACGGTCAGGGTGATACTTCCTGCTCAGTTCGTAATACTTGCTTTTTACAACTGCCCCGTCGGGGGTAAAACACTGGGGTATTTCGTACAATTCAAAATAGTTAACCATCAGGCAAAGTTCTGCATGTTATCTTTACTATCAAAATAGCGGAGCAATGGCTAAAATAGGTTTGATACGTGAAAGGAAGACACCGGCTGACAATCGTGTAACACTCACACCCTTGCAATGTAAACACATCATGACAAAGTATCCCGGGGTACAGATTGTAGCCGAACCGTCTGCCACCAGGTGTTATAAAGATGACGAATATATTGCAGAGGGTATTCCCCTGTCTGCTGATTTAAGCGACTGCGATATACTGCTGGGAGTAAAAGAAGTACCTGTCGAAAACCTGCTGCCGGGCAAAACTTACTTCTTCTTTTCGCATACTAAAAAGAAGCAACCGCACAACCAACACCTGATGCATGCACTGATAGAAAAACGCATACGCATGATAGACTACGAGTGCCTCACGTTTAAAGACGAGCAGCGCATTCTGGGTTTTGGCCTGTTTGCCGGCATAGTAGGTGCGCACAATGGGTTGCTCACCTACGGTAAAAAATTCGGCGCTTATACTTTACCTCCCGCGCATACGGTAGATGATTTCCCCGCACTCATCAACACATACCGCAAAAACCGCCTGCCTGCTTTAAAGATTGCCATCACAGGATCAGGACGCGTAGCGGCAGGAATTGTTGAGGTAATGACCCACCTTGATATAGAATCGGTTGAACCTGAAGACTACCTGACCCACCAGTACGACTATCCTGTGTACACCCACCTGAAGGGCAGTAAGCTCTATGCGCGAAAAGACAATAACCTGTTTTTCCGCGACGACTTTCACGCCAACCCGCAGATGTACAAATGCCTGTTTACAAATTACATTTCCCAAACGGATATACTGATGAACGGTATCTACTGGGATGAACATATCGCCCGCCTGTTTGAGAAAAAAGACATTCAGCGCAAGGATTGGCGCATCAGTGTGATAGCCGACATCACTTGCGATGTGGATGGCTCGGTGCCCATCAACCTGGGTGCCAGCACCATAGCCGAACCTGTTTATGGTATCCGCCGTAGTAATTTTGAAAAAGCTCCGCCTTATCAAAACACAATGGACACCATAGATGTAATGGCGGTAGACAACCTGCCCAATGAGCTACCCAAGGACGCATCACATTATTTCGGGGCGCATTTTGAAAAGTATGTTTTGAAGGAATTGCTGGAAGGAGAGAGCGATATTATTCGCCGTGCAACTATATGCGAAAACGGGAGACTTACACAGGAGTTTGAATACCTGGCAGACTACGCTTATCAATAGCGTTTACTTTTTCTTTTTGGTACACAGATTTTTTATAGCGCTTTCTATATCACGGTAGCCGAACCTGAAACCTTCTTCTGTTATTTTTTCTGAACTCACCGTGCAGCTCTTCAGCACTTCCATGCTCATTTCGCCCAGCAGTAGTTTGATGGCAAATGCAGGTACGGGAATGGGCACTCTCAGCCCGCCTTTAGCACGTGCCATGGTATGTATCAATATAGAGTGGCTTACCGGCAACGGAGCTACGGCATTATACACTCCGCTCATTTCCACCCGTTCTATGGCAAAACGTATCATCCGCACCAGATCATCTATATGTATCCAACTCACCACTTGTTCGCCATTGCCTAATATGGGCGCTACACCCATTTTCATTTTTTTGCAAAACTCACGGAAGTAGCCGCCATCTCTTGCGAGCGCTATGCCAAACCGCAACACCACCCTGCGGGTAAACGCTTCCGCCGCTTCAGATGCCTGTTCCCATTTCAGACAGGTACGCCCCAAAAAGTCATTGGCTGGGGGTGCGTCTTCAGTAAAAGGTTGTTGGCCATTATCAGGTCCGTAATACCCTGTGGCAGAGGCGTTGACAAATACTTTGCAGCCGGGGTTGTGCTGTTTCAGTTGTTCTGCTATAAATGAGGTGCTGAAAGTCCTGCTTTCTAATATATCTGTCTTGCGCTGCTCTGTCCAGCGCTTGTCAGCTATACCTTCACCTGCCAGGTTTACCATAGCTTCCACCCTGGCGAGTTGTTCCGTGTCTATCTTTTTCCTGATGGGGTCGAAAAGGGCATAAGTGGTGTTCTTTATGTATTTACGGTTTTTGTCAGGCTTGCGGGTAAAGATGATAATCTCATAACCATCTTCGGCCAGCAGATTGGCAAGATGCCTCCCTACCAGACCTGTGCCCCCTGTTATGCCTACTACTTTCATTGCTTCGCTACCCGCTTACCTGTCGTAAGATAGGCAAAATTAAAAATAAATTAAAACCGACATGCAAATAATACTTCCGATAGTTTTCACAGTAATATTTGCAAACATTGATACAATAAAGAAGGTTTGCAGACGTTCTTGAAATATACAAAAACCATCTTTAGTCTATGCACAAAACTTTACTTAATCATTTTACAGTTATTCACCCGTTACAATCAGAGCCCTCTGAGCCGATAGATATGCAGCCGGATAGTTTACAGGGGTTGGTCAGCGAATTGAAGTATGTTCTATGCAACGATGAGAAAGAAATCCTTTCTCCCCGTCCCGAAGCGATAGAGCAATTGCTCAAAAGAGCATTAAACTAATTCAATGACGGTAATTTCGGGCAATATGCCCAGCCTGCCGGGGTAGCCAAGAAATCCGAACCCACGGTTGACATAGAGGTATTGCTCGTCTTTTTGATAGAGCCCAGCCCAGTTTTTGTACACATACTTCACGGGGCTCCATTTGAAGCCAGGTATTTCTATACCAAACTGCATACCATGTGTATGGCCACTAAAGGTGAGGTCTATATCACGGAAATCTTTTACTACCTGGTTGTCCCAATGCGATGGGTCGTGCGAGAGCAACATTTTAAAGGGCACGTTTTTCTCCTTCAACCCCTCGTATGCCTGATGCATATCCCCGTATTTAGGGAAGCCGGCTTTAGCACCCCAGTTCTCAATACCCACTACTGCTATCTTATCTTCGCCACGCTCCAACACCACATGCTCGTTCATCATCAGCCTCCAGCCCATATCTGCATGGGTTTGTTTCAGCCAATCCAGGTTTTCTTTTTTAGCTTCTTTGCTCGGCCATTGGCTGTAATCACCATAGTCGTGGTTACCCAATGTAGAATACACACCCAGCGGTGCCGACAGTTGCGCGAAAATTTCTTTATAGGGTTGGACCTCGTCCGTCTTATAGTTTACCAGGTCGCCGGTAAAGAATATGATATCCGGCTTTTCATTCATTATTTTCTCAATGCCCTTGGCTACAGCGCGGTGGTCGTCAAAACTGCCGGAGTGTACGTCTGATATCTGCACAATCTTCAGTCCTTTGAAAGCTGCCGGCAGATTAGCGAACGCCAGTTGTGTACGCCGCACCTGGTAATTGTACCTGTTGGTGAGACCGTAGATAAATCCACCTAATGCAGTACCGCCCAATACCAATGCCACTTGTTTCAGGAAAACCGAACGTGTGACACCTCCACCAATACCACCCGCTGTTTCTGCAGCTTCTTTGGTAGACACAGAGCTGTATATTAAACCAGCCACCCACATCACCAGCCTGCGTATATCATCTATAGCCATGATGGCACCCACAAGTATCTTACCTACCCAAAGGCCCATGGTAAACGCCACGAAGATATTTCTGACAGCCAGCGGAACGGATTCCCAGTTGTGCGCGCGGAAGAGTGTGAAACCCAACCAGGTAGCCAGGGTGACTGTAATATACAAACCCATCAACCCATACTTCCAGAAGTTGGGCATAGACTTGAGGGCCGAACGTACAGCAATAAAACTATAAATCTCAGCCAGCGCTACTACAGTCAGGAAAATGAACAGACGTGTCTTCATTACAGGAATGCAAAGTTAAAACTTAAGGAACTCATCTATCTGATTCTGTATAAGTTTAACAGTTTCTTCTTTCAATAGGTTACCGTCCTTATCTATCTCATCGTTGATGCGGCTGAGGGGTATTTTGTTGTATAATACGTTTACCCTCAGGTAGTTGAGCACACCGGTAAAGTGGTCCATACCACGCAGGTTGCCGCCGCGGCCATCGGCCACGCCGGTCATCATGGCTTTTTTGTACCACCAGCATTTGCGTATATCACTATTGTCCAGCATGGTTTTGAGCACGCCGGGGAAGCTACCGTTGTATTCGGGCATGATGAACACAAACTTTTCGGAGGGTATCAGCAGGCGCTGTTCTGTTTCTTTCAGCTTGCCCTGCTTGTCCCATACGTTCAAGCCTTCCAATGATAAAAGGTGGACTTCTTCATCGGCTTTCTGCTGCAGCAGGCGGGTATAAAGCGCCGCTACACGCAGTGTCATGCTGTCTTTCCTGTCTGTGCCGGATATTACTGTTATCATATTACCGATGGCAAAGGTACAAGCTTTAACCCGCAGATTATATTGCGAATGCTTAACCGTAAATCAGGGCAATTGATAATGTTTGTTTTAATAGCTCAGTGTACCTTATTAATGGTAAAGGTTTTGCCATTCAGGGTAAATGTATCACCCGCCTTTTTACCTCTTATTTGATTGCCTATCGGCGATGAGAGTGAAACCACGTAATATTTCTTTCCCGCTATTATGAAATTCCCTGCGCTGATAGCTATGTAAAAGTTTCCGTTGCTGCACTCCACAAGGCTACCGGGTACCACAATTTCTGATAATGATTCAGGGTTAATCGTTTGTAATACACCTTCATCAGCTTTTGCTTTGCCCAGCCTCTCCATATTCATATTGATATCCTGTTGCAGCATCTCGCGGGCGGTTTCGTACTTATCGCCCATGCTGCTCTTGGTTTCGTTGTGCATGGCCTCGCGACGGTCAGCTATAGCAGCTTCTATTTCGCTTATGCTGCCCGCAACATGTTGCAGGCATAAACTATATAGTTCAATTTTCAACTCTTTCATATCAGGCATCCATTTCCATATGATACAGGTGCAGCCCCTTGCCCCAGTAGTCGTCTTTGGTGAACATTAATTTGAACCCGAACTTTTCGTAAAACTTATCTGTAAGTTGCGAAGTGCGTACTCGTATTCTTTTGATGTGTGAATGTTCGTGCAATCTGTCCAGGTTGTACTGCACCAGCATANNTGTCGGCATCCGTCATGTACCATGATAATACACCAATGTCCTCGCCATCAAAATTATGCCCACCACAACCCACTACTTTGTCTCCGTCCTTACATACATAAAAGTTCTGTGCGTGATTGTCTAAGAAACGTATGAGGTCTTTTTCTTCGTGCTCTGCAAAAAATGCCGGAACATGCTGCCAAAAGATTTTCAGCAGGCCGTCCCTGTAAGTATCGTTATAACGCTCAATAGTGTACATGATTATTTTACTTGGCAAACCGGCTCGTGCTTCACCGGGAAATTGACCGAAGCCGCGATAAAACATTTATCGTGCGCCGCATCGTGCAGGCTGCTGGCCAATTCTGTCTTCGATGCATCGGTTATCGTAACAACAGGGTGCAGCACCACTTCTGTAAAACGTGCCCCGCCCTCAGCTTCCATATCCAATACACCGGTGGCATTGTCGGTATAATCCGTTACTACTATACCCGCATCGGCACACAGGTGCAGGTACCAGAGCATATGGCAACTGGATAGTGAATACACCAGCATATCTTCAGGATTGTGTTTGCTTCCATCTCCCCTGAAAGGTGTATCAGATGAGCACAAAATATCTTGTTTCCCTTCTACGGAAAAAGTATGCGCCCGCTCGTACTCATCGTAGCGGCTGGTGCCTGTTCCCTTATTACCTATCCAGGTTATAGTTGTAGCGTAGTGGTGTTGATTCATCGTATTGTTTTGAATTATGCTAAATTATCACAATATTTAAAAAATTTTACACTATGACACACGTGAAAATTGTTATTCTAGGCTTTTTACCAATAAGGCTCGATACTGCTAAAATTAAAAAATACAAATCAGCATACTTCCATATAAATTCTCGAATTGACAATTTAACCATTTCTAATAACTCAGATTTAGGTTGGCATTATTCCGACAATAACATAAATATGATGTTACCTGACACGTTTGACGGGGATGTCTTATTTGTTATCACAAAAGTCCCATTAGAGGGAAATTACTATACAAGAGCTCTGCCTAAAAATAAAGTTTGCATTTCACTGTACGAGATATCGGACATTCTTAATGCTAATAATATTGATTTGGAAAACTTCATTCTTAGGATGATTTATAATATTGTATTGATGCGCATGGCTTTTGATAGGTGTCCAACAATTGCCGATGCACTCGAGATAGTTCATGACGAAACAAGAGGCTGTATATTTGACATGACTGGAATAAAAACTGAAATTATTTATTCAGCTTCTAAACCAACCATATGTGAGGATTGCTCAACTATCCTAAAACGGAAAAAAGTACCTAAAAACATAATTGAGGATATAAGTAATGAACTCAAACAAATCCGCAAAGGGACATACTATAGAATATCCGATTGGATTAAAGAACATCCAATTCTTACGATAGGAGTTTCCTCAGTTGCAGCAATAATTCTAGGCATCTTTAGTTCATATCTTTTCGAATTACTAAGGCCATTCATTATGAGAGCATAAAAATGCTTGGATCTTTACTAATTCTCGTGATTATCTGAAGTTACCATTTTTACCCGCTCGTTAGCATACGCCATTACTTCTTCCACCATTCCTTTATCAATTGCTGTAAACACCACAGGCAAAGGTGGTTCAATACGGTGTTCACCCAGGAACAACTGCATCCACACATTGCTGTGCCATTCACCCAATTTGTAACCAATGTTCCTGAACATACCTATATCTTCAAAACCCATAGCCCGGTGAAAGGCCAGGCTGGCCGCGTTTGTGGAGAGTATGCTCACATATATACTCTTGTACCCCTGCTCCTTCATCAACTCAAACAGCGCATCGTACAAAACGCGAGCTATACCCCTGCGGTGGTGCGTTTCCGATAAATACACTGTCGCCTCGGCACACCAGCTATAGCCCATCCTTTCGCGGTGTGTGCTGCCGTATGCATAGCCGATTATTTCACCATTGCATTCGCAGACCAGGTACGGATATTTGGCGCTTATTTTCTCTATCCGGCCCCGAAACTCTTCCACCGCAGGCACATCATATTCGAATGTGCTGGCGGTTTGTAATACATAAGGCGTGTACACTTTTAACACCTGCTCCGCGTCGTTTACGGTCGCTAATCTTATTCTGTATTCATTCATATCATTGAAATTAAAAACCCCGCCATGCGGCGGGGCTCGTTGTGTTTATCTTAAGAACAACAGTTCGCGGTACTTAGGCAGCGGCCACAGTTTATCGTCCACTATCAGTTCCAGTTTATCTACATGGTAGCGTATCTTATCAAAGTGTGGTTTCACATCGTTGCAATACAGGTCTGCGCGCTTGTGGCTGTCTTTCACTTTGTTCGCTTTCTTGCGTGCGTCTATCATGCTCTCCACGTTGTCGTTGATGTTCTGTATGTGTCCGCTCACCACCTGCACCAGGTTCAACTGCGCTTTGTAGCTGTCTTCGCTTAAGCCCAGGTCTTTCAGGCCACGTACATTTTCTATCAGCGAGTTCTGGTAAGCGATAGCTGCAGGCAATACGTGGTTGGTAGCTATATAACCCATGATACGGGCTTCTATCTGCACCTTCTTCACATATTCTTCCAGCATTATCTCTACACGTGCTTCCAGTTCGCGCGCTGTATATATATTATTGTCGAAGAACAGTTTCTTGGCGCCCTCTGCCAGGTATGCGTTCAGCGCTTCGGGCGTGGTCTTCATATTGCTCAGTCCACGGCGTTTAGCTTCTTCAGCCCACTCATCGCTGTAGTTGTCACCTTCAAAGCGAATCTTTTTAGACTCTGCAATGTACTTGCGCAGTACGTGCATGATGGCTATTTCTTTCTTGTCACCTTTCTCTATCAGGCTATCTACTTCAGCTTTGAACTTCTTCAGTGAATCAGCCATGATGGTGTTGATGATCATCAGCGGCGAACCACAGTTAGCAGCAGAACCCACAGCACGGAACTCAAACTTGTTACCTGTAAATGCAAAGGGACTGGTACGGTTGCGGTCTGTGTTGTCCATCAGCAGTTCAGGTATCTGCTTATGTATGTCCAGCTTCAGTATCACTTCGTCCTGCTCGCTGAATTTCTCTTTCACGCGCTCTTCCACTTCGTTCAGCACCTGCGTCAGGTATTGGCCTATATATACCGATATGATAGCCGGTGGTGCTTCGTTGGCACCCAGGCGGTGGTCGTTACCGGCAGATGCTATGGCAGCGCGCAGCAGGTCGGCGTTATCATGTACCGCTTTAATGATGTTCACGAAGAATGTCAGGAACATCAGGTTGGTACGTGGTGTTTTACCGGGCGACAGCAGGTTAACACCTGTATCAGTTGCCAGGCTCCAGTTGTTGTGCTTACCACTACCGTTTACACCTGCGAATGGCTTTTCGTGCAGTAATACCTTCAGCCTGTGGCGCTTGGCTACTTTGGTCATCACGTCCATCAGCAGGCTGTTGTGGTCTACTGCTATGTTCGCTTCTTCAAATATTGGTGCGCACTCAAATTGGCCGGGCGCTACCTCGTTGTGGCGGGGANNCTGTTCGAAATCCTGCATGAAAGCGTATACACGCTCAGGTATAGTACCAAAGTAGTGGTCTTCCAGCTGCTGGCCCTTAGCGGGAGCGTGGCCTACCAGTGTACGTCCGCACAGCACCAGGTCGGGGCGGGCGTTGGCCATCACCTCGTCTACTACAAAGTATTCCTGCTCCCAACCCAGGGTAGCGGTTACCTTGGTTACGTTCTTGTCAAAGTAGTGGCATACATCTACCGCGGCTTTGTTCAGCTCGTGGATAGATTTCAGCAATGGCGCTTTATAATCCAGGCTCTCACCGTTGTAGGCAATAAATATGGTAGGTATACATAGCGTCTTACCCTGTCCGCTTTCTATAATGAATGCAGGAGAAGATGGGTCCCATGCGGTATAACCACGGGCTTCGAATGTGGCACGTATGCCACCGTTGGGAAAGCTCGATGCATCGGGCTCCTGCTGTATCAGCGCGTCACCGTCAAATATCTCTATGGCAGTACCGTCGCTTTTTATAGTAAAGAATGAATCGTGTTTCTCGGCGGTAGTACCCGTCAGTGGTTGAAACCAATGCGAAAAGTGGGTAACACCATGCGACTCTGCCCATGCCTTCATACCTGCAGCTACCTGGTCGGCTATGCGGCGGTCCAGTTTTTCACCCGCTTTTATAGAAGCCATCAGGTTTTTATAAGCCTCATCGCTCAGGTGCTCGCGCATAACACGCTCGGTAAATACGTGGCTGCCAAATATGGAAGTGATTTTTTTACCGGCATAGTGACCGATTTTTTTCTCCTCCCTGGCCAGGTCCTGTAATGCAAGAAAACGTAAAGAAGACATTAGATTAAATTTTTCACAAATCTAATTATATTGATACGACATTAGCAAATTTTTGTTCGAAATTCACTAAAAATTAAATATTACGAAATTATTTAACTAATTAAAATTTGGGATGTATCACCTCATCATGCACCACGAAAGCACACGCAAAGTCTTCTTTTACAAGGCCTTGTACCTGAATATACATTTTCGGATTGGTAAGCTGCAGGAATATATTAAATTCATGTCCATATTCGTTTTCTGCGGATTTTTCTATCGGCAGGTGGTCTATAAACTCCACACCACGCCTGCCCTGCCATTTATAAGCAGCCTCTTTAGCGCTCCATGCCAGGGTGATTAGTTTGGGATCGTTGGCAAAAAACACCTGCTCCTGCTCCGACAGGAATTTGTTTTGCAATGCCTCCATGCGTGGGTGCCAGCATTGTATATCAATGCCGCATTCTACATAGGGGCTCACTACCGCCGCCACGTAGGGCCAGGAGTGGGATATGGAAAAGAAGTAGTGGTTATTATCTATACGGGGTTTGTCGTGCTCGTCGGGTTGTATGTTCAGCAGCGGGAAGTCCTGCTTCAGGTACCGGAGCAGGAAACGCCCTGCCAGTCTTTCTATACGGCGCTTATCACTTTTTATATCAGGTGCGGGCATAGCGGTGCGTTCGATGAAAAAGCTTTCCGGCTCTTCTATCTTCCATATAGCCGCCAGGCTATACGCATCGCTGCTCCATTCTCTGTATAGTGGCATAAAACCTCTCCCGGCCTCTCCGCCTCAGGCGGAGAGGAGTAAATTATTACACAATCATACAAAGATAAACCCACGATGTCCACATTCTGAAAGGACTTTTGGGTTTTGACTTTTCATTTTTGACTTGAACCGTATATTTGCGCCTATGATACTCTCCGACAAGCGCATACTGGAAGAAATGGAAAAAGGTACTATCAAAATAGACCCTTACAATCGTGCAGACCTGGGCAGCAACAGCTACGATGTGCACCTGGGGCCTACGCTGGCTACCTACCGCAACCATATACTGGATGCCAAAGAGCATAACCTGATAGATGTGTTTGAAATACCGGACGAGGGTTTTGTACTGTACCCGCATATTTTTTACCTGGGGGTAACGGCTGAGTATACAGAAACACATGCGCATGTCCCTTTCCTGGAGGGTAAGTCCAGCACAGGGCGGTTGGGAATAGATATACACGCCACAGCCGGCAAAGGCGATGTAGGCTTCTGCGGCAACTGGACGCTGGAGATATCTGTAAAGCAACCCGTAAAGGTATANNAAGGGCATGCCTATCGGGCAGTTAATATACTTCCCCGTAGATGGCGAGATAGAAGTGAAATACAATCAGAAGAAAAACGCCAAATACAGCAACCAGCACCACATGCCCGTTGAGAGCATGATGTGGAAGAATAAGTTTTAGGGGATACTGTCTATCTAGCTGCTACCAGAATGAAACGCCCAATTTTTATCATCGCTATCGCCTTTTTCTCATCATGTGATGCATGTATAGATTATGCAGAACGGGAAATGTCGCGTAGCTATGAAGCTAAAGTCATTGATAAAGATTTGGATCCTAAAGACAGATATTCACCGTACATAATTTGCGAATGTGGTAAACGAATATATGTTGACTACACTGTTTATGACAGCTTAAAAACCGGTGATTACATTGTCAAAAAGAAAGGCACACTCAAGCATTACATCTTTAGAGACAGTACTAGCATAGAAGTCTCCCCTGTATGCAAGGATATTGTATTAGAAGATAGACGTTTTATAAAAAAGTAGCTGTTAGGCGTAAACCCTGTCTACGTCATGCCCGGCAGCAAGTTTCCCGACTTGCGATACCCCCCGCTTTTGGTCGCCTGACCAACAACACAC
>DINJ01000210.1:22025-33648 GCA_002423665.1 Bacteroidetes bacterium UBA5543
TCCGGCAATCCCGTACGTACGGGAGAACAAAAAAATCGAAAACTCCCCTCATGTTTTTAGGAGGGGATATTGGCCAATGCCTTTAGGGCATGAGCCAATCGGGGAGGTTGACTCGCGCCGGACAAAGCCTAATTCCTGGCATCAAAACGGAACAAAATAAGAACACTCCCCTCATTTGTCATCCCGGGCCGTGACCCGGGAACTCATGGAATATAGCAATGCGCGAGCGGTGTGATGTGAGATGCCGGCTCGGGGTCCGGCATGACAGGTTGTGAATTGTGCGATGTGAATTTTTCCATTTTTTGGCAACACTTTGACAACACTTTTAAAAGTTGAAATTAAATTTCAACAAGTTGCAAAAAAGGACAGTCGCAAAAAACTGAAAAATCCGGCAATCCCGTACGTACGGGAGNNCTACCAACTGAGCTATTCCCGCTAATAGGCTAAAATTAGGAAAAAGAACATTACGCAGCCATACCCCAACCCCTAAAGGGGCTAAAGATTTTTCGGTAAACATACTCGCGACAAGAAAGCCCCTTCAGGGGTTTGGGGTCATCAGTTTATCACATTCAACTCCTGCGTACCCTTGTAGTTAATCGGCACATTGATGAACACGCCCCTGCCGGCTTTTACATAGCCTTTTAGTTCTACGTCTATTTTATTGTTGGCGAGTATAGCCAGGGCATTGGGCAATACCTGTTGCAGGTCGGCCTTCAGGTTCACGGGCAGCAGGAAGGTATCCAGCCCCGGTACCTGGTAGCTTTCGGCCAGTGTTGCTTTACCCACCAGTTTGCCATTCAGGTACAGGTCTATATTGGCGTCCTTCATAGTCATGCCAAAGGTATTGGGATTGTAAAACTGCACATCCATACCCACGGTTGGTTGCAGGCTCAGCTCCAGCAGGCGGAAGTTCTTTACATCCTGGTATTCCAACTGGCGGGGGTTAGCGCATGCTGTGAAAAATAATATCAATATGGCTGCTATATAATACCTCATACAGGCGCAAAGATAGGATGGAGGCCGGTCTGTTGNNAAAAGATACTGCAGATAAACACCCATCCTAATATGATAAATATAGCCGGCATACGGTCATCATATTCAGCCATTTTTCGCAAACGGACATCTCTGTTGGGGTATCTTAACCTGTAGTATATCCATCTTATCACTTCTGCTATGACAGGTAATACTACTTCTAATAGGAAATCGGCCACGCTCAAATATACATACGTATAGCTCTAAACCTAATAAAGGATATTTATCATTATATAAACCTGTTAATATATTACCCAACTAACTTACTAACCCAAAATATAGACAACGCCTATACCCTACCACAGGCAAGCGTAACATAGGGCTAATGATAATGCCCTATCTTTGCAGCCTTGGCAAGGGTAGCAATACATAATACACAAAAGCAGGTAGCGCCTATCGAGCGCATACTGGGCCAGCAGGTGCAGGTGCTGGGGCGCACACCGCTGCGGGTCAACAACTTCATCCAGGCTGAGTACATAGAAGTAAGCTACCCCGAAAATACATGGCCCGAAGAGCACGCCCGCCTCAACCTCTTCCCCATAGCAGACGAGCGTTTTTGTGTACAGTTACTGTACCTGCAAATAGACGACCAGCAGGAAACAGGCCGCATTTGCTGGCTGGAGTTTCAGCCCGAGTTCTTCGACCAGTACCCCATGAGTGCTATAACTGCCGATATGCCTTTCCGCTTCGATAAGGTAACGGAACAGCAGTTCAGTATCTGCACCCACAGCGAAAACCTGTTGGAACAACTAAAAGGAGCGGTAGAGCCCACGGAGTTCACCAAAATACTGCAGCGCACCGAAACGGCTACTCACCTGCTGCGCAGGGCTATGGAGTGTATTACGGTACCGTTCACGGTATGCCCCGTACCTGCCTGTAGCTTCCTGGCGCATGATACAGAGCGGGAGAAAGTTATCACCGCACAGATAGTTATCAGGGAGCATCTGGATAATCCGCTAACTATAAAGGAACTGTCGCGCAAAGTGGCGATGAACGAATGTTACCTGAAAAAGGGCTTCAAGGCATTGACAGGCAAGACCATACACGAATACACGCAGGAGCTGCGCATAGCCAAAGCAAAAGACCTGTTGAAGCAGGATGGAGTATCAGTATCAGACGTGGCGAATTCACTGGGTTATAGCAGTATCTCGCATTTCAGCACGGCGTTCAAAAAAGCTACGGGTATGAAGCCCTGTGAGCTGTTGGCCTAACGCACCAGTTTCCCGATTACAGGCAGGCTTTTCATATCTTCTTTCTCTGTACGGAATATATACACCAGGTATACGGCAAATAATACAGTTGCTATTACAGTACGCAGCACCAGGCTATCTACATAGTTGCCAATGATGCTATTGAGGAAGTATAATGCCAGCATCATAATGAAGAACCTGCTGATTTTGCCCACTTCATAAGGCACAGGGTATACCTTCCTGCCCCAGAGGTAAGAGATGATCATCATGCCGCCGTAGCAGCCCAGTGTAGCCCATGCCGATGCCATATAGCCATACTTGGGAATAAACAGGAAGTTGACCAACAATGTAATAGCAGCACCTATAAAGGTGATGACCAACGCTGCGTATGTCTTCTGCGACAGCTTGTACCAGAAGGAGAGGGTATAGTATGCACCCAGGCTCATATTGGCTATCAGCAGTATAGGCACTACGTTCAGGCCCACCCACATTTCTTCGTTCTGTATGAAATGTTTCCAGTAGTCAATGTACAGGGTCACCACCAAAAACATGCTGGTCATGACGATGACTATATACTTCATCACACGGGCGTAGGTTTCAGGGGCATTCTTGTTTTTCGATTCTGAAAAGAAAAACGGTTCAGCGCCCATCCTGAAGGCTTGTATNNGATATATACCTGCCAGCACCACGCCCGACACTGCTGCATCTTTGGGGGTGAGTTTCCCTAACAGTATGCGGTCAAAGGTTTCGTTGATAACACCTGCGAAGCCCGCTATCATCAGCGGCAGCGAATACAGCAGCATCTCTTTCCACAACCTGAAACTACCCCGGAAACGGATAGACAACACCTCCGGCGCCAGCAGCACCAGCGATAGTATAGAAGCGATAAGCGTAGCAATGATATAATAACCCACACCCATCTGCGGGTCGTACCACGATGCGAGGACTGAGTCAGGCTGCTCTGCGGCAATGCGTGGCAGGTAGGTATAAAAGAATACAGTTGCCGCAATCGTTATCAGTATAGCCGCTATCCTGATAAGCGCATACTTCCTTGGCCTGTTTATCTGGCGCAGCTTGGCAAAGGGGATGACTGCAAATGTATCAAACGCAATTATCAGCGAAGTCCATGTAATAAACTCAGGATTATCCGGTACTTGCAGAAACACGGCAATCGGTTCGCTGAACATCAGCAATACGCCGGTGAAAATAAGCGTAGTGATGATGATGGATAAAGAAGCTGTGTTGAACACTACCTTTTCATCTTCATCCTTATTGCTATACCTGAAAAAAGTAATCTCAAATCCATAGGTGAACAGCGCGCTCATAAACGGTATGGCAGAGAATATCATACTCATCTTANNGTGGGCGGGGTCTGTCAGGTAGGGTGTGAGCAAATAGCTGAGGAAGCGGGCTACAATACTGCTGAGCCCGTACCACATTGTATGACTTGCTAATCGTTTTATTGACATGAGGCCATAAAGATAATGGTCTGCAATTGTTTACTATAAACTGCTGACTGCAAACTTATTCTATCACCCAGGTTTCCCTACCGCGCAGCAGCATATCCAGGTTGCCGCTGCCCTTCTTGGCTATTGCATCTTCTATCTGTAGCTTCATCGCATCCTCGTAGGTAGGGCGTTCCTGTGCAAAGAACACGCCTATCGGGCGGGGCAGGTGCCCTTCATTAGCCGGGTTGTCAAAGAAGCGGGTAAGTATCTGCGCTTTATAAAAATCAGCCTCATCATGCACCCACAGGTCGTCAGCGCTATAGCCCTCGTTCAGGTTCACCACTTTAGGCTTGTAACCGTCCAGCACTATGCCTTTATCACTTTGGGCGCCGTATATCAGTGGTTTGCCCTGCTCCAGTGCCAGCACTTCATCTACCCTGGTTTTCTTATCCGTAAATATTTCAAACGCACCGTCATTGAAGATGTTGCAGTTCTGGTATATCTCCAGCAGCGATGTACCGTGGTGTGCGTTAGAACGCAGCAGCATTTCCTGCAGGTGCTTGGGGTCACGGTCCAGCGAGCGTGCAACAAACGACGCATCAGCACCCAGCGCCAATGCCAGCGGGTTGAATGGATGGTCTATACTGCCGAATGGTGTTGACTTGGTTACTTTATGCTCTTCAGACGTTGGGGAGTATTGTCCCTTTGTCAGCCCGTATATCTGGTTGTTGAAGAGTAGTATGTTCACATTGAAGTTCCTGCGCAGCAGGTGGATGGTATGGTTACCACCAATGCTCAGGCTNNNGCTGTCGCCGTCACCGGTTACTATCCACACGCTCAACTCAGGGCGCGATGCTTTCAGCCCTGATGCTATGGCAGTAGCACGCCCATGTATGGAGTGCATGCCGAAGGTATTCATATAGTAGGGGAAGCGCGAGCTGCAGCCAATACCGGATATGATTACGATATCCTCGCGGGGGATGCCCGTTTGAGGTAATATGGTTTGNNACGAAAATTTATGATTTGGTTGATAGTTTCGGGCTTTATGCCCGCCCGAACGACTGTTCAGTCGGGCGGGGGTACAATCGATTTATCAGGCCCCGGTATCGTCCGGGGCCCATTTTTTGTTAAAACCGAAAAATTTACTGTGTCCGCAAAGCTTTCCAGCCACCCGTTTTGCCTGTACCTTTGTTTTCCCATGTACCGCCGGCCTCGTCGTCATAAAAGTTACCTTTTATCACCATGCCGCTTTCGCTGGTAAAATTGATTTTGCCGTTCTCTAACCGCGAAACCATCGGCACATCGATACCTGAGAAAACTATCCCTAAATCATTACCATTCACCGCGATGTTAAACACGCCTTCCGCATCACCAGTATAATCCCCCTCAAAACTCTCAATAATTACACCTGAGGTTTCTTTAAAAATAAACGGTACAACTTTTTTACCGGGAATATCAATAGTCATGTCAGAATTAGTGCCTATGGTGTCTACAGAAAATCTCATTTCAACAGGCTGTCCGCTCCATATGCCGGTAAATAATGCGGTATCAATTTTTTGCCCCGGCTGCCAATTGGTGAGTGAATTAGTAGTGAGTTCAGCAGCTTTGTTATTCAGTTTAATGATCGCTTTCTTTTCTGTGCCTGTATTATCCAGGTATATAGCAATGGTACCACTGGCGCCTAACCCTGCCAGTACACCTTTATATACACCCGAACTCAACGCGTCATGTTCCGGACGAGCATCAGGCACTTGTACGCAATAGNNTGTTTGTTGCAGGAAATAAATGTGCCAATAGCAAGGATTGCAGGTATTAACTTTTTCATATCGTTTGGGTTTTGATGATGCTAATGAAAAAATAAATATAACGATATTATCCTTGTGAGCAGGTTTGTATGCTTTAAAAACAGGTTAATGTCATGCCACAGGCTCTGCCAGGTACATGCGCAAATTACCTTTGTTTTTGGCTGCTATCTCGCCACGATAACTGAAACTGAATTTATCTTTCACCAGGTCATAAGTAGATTGTGAAATGTTTATTTTCCCCGCTACACCGCTTTGCTCCATGCGTGCTGCTGTGTTCACAGTATCTCCCCATATATCATAGGCAAACTTCTTGACACCCACTATACCAGCCACCACATCACCGCTATGTATGCCAATGCGAATTTCAAATGTTTTGTCTTGTAATACGCTTCTATGCTGCAACATAAAATCCCTGATCTCAATAGCGGCCATCACCATATTCTGCGCATGATTTGCATTGGGCACAGGTAGCCCGCTTACAGCCAGGTAAGCATCGCCAATCGTCTTTATCTTTTCAATCCCGTATTTGTCCATTATTGTGTCGAATGTCTTGAAACAAGTATGCAGTTCATCTACCAGTTCCTGCGAACCCATTCGTTCACCCGCCTCAGTAAAGTTGACGAAGTCTGTAAACATAACTGTAACAGACTCATAATACTTAGCAGCGGTTGTACCTTTTTCCTTCAGTTCTTCTGCTACTTCCTCGGGCAATATGTTGTGCAGCAGTTGTTCTGAAATTCTCTTTTCTTCGGTGATAGCATTGTTGGCATTTGTAATGATGGTATTCGTCTTTTTCTCCTGCCTGTAGCCGCGAAAGATGAAAAAGGAAAGCAGCAACAACAATACCAGTCCGCCGAAACCACTATAGGTGAGCAACTTTTGTCTTTGCAGTTTATAATTAGCAGCTACTTTTTCTTCAGCGCGTTTTAAACTATCGGTAAGTTGCCTGCGCTCAAAATCGCCCAACATGTCTATGCGCGTCAGTTCCTGCAGTTTTTTATTGCTGTACAAACTATCCCTCAGGCTGATATGTGTTTGATAAGCTTTGAGCGCATCTGCGTTACGTCCCATCTGTTCATATACACTGCTCAATGCCAGCCATACATTGCTGCGTTTATCGGTAGCCCCTGTTTCCATACTTATTGCCAATGCCTTGTCCAGGTAATGTAAGGCCATGTTGTACTGTCGCTTCCCGGTATATATTTTACCTACGGTTGTATATATAGCGGGTAGCTGTGTCTTTAGCGGTGTATTCCTGTTTTCACCCTCGGCCATCTTCATGGCTTGGGTCGCGTAGCTGAATGCAGAATCAATCTTTCCCAGTGCATGGTATGCTTCGCCCAGCTTATTCATTACCTGGGTGAGGTATTCTGCCTGCTGGTTCTTGTCACCCCCTATCTTTCGTATTTCATCCACAACTTTCAGGTAATAACCAATTGCTTTATTGTAATCTCCCATATTCAGGTAACAATCACCGATACCCATATCTCCCCACGCCGTAAACCATGAGTAGCCGATGTTTTTGTTGAGCTCATGTATTTCCTGGTAACTTTGTATTGCTCTCTCAAAATCTGGTATAGCTGCATAAATCGCTGCTATCTGGTGTTTCAACCCCATCAGGGTCAGAGTATCATCCACATTTGTTTCAGTTTCCGACACTATATCTTCATGCAGCAAGTTATATGCTTGCTGATAATGTTTCAAGGCACGCGGTAAATCTCCCATGTTTTGATATAAGACGCCACTACCCGCCAGTATTTGTATCACTGTATCGCGACCGATATCCAGGTTCAGAATTTTTCCGTAATACTCAAGCGCCTTGCTGAAGTCGGCTTTTAATGTGTAGCAGCCAGCTATTTTGTTGAATAGCATGAAACGGTCAGGAGTGTTAATAGTTTCACCCCCATTTACCAGTGCCTTATTGTACCGTTCTATAGCCTTGTCAAATTGATGCAGGCAGTTTTCATAATATTCACCTATTATACGCTCAGAGTTTACAATACCATTTTTATAGTTGTTACTCTCAGCCAGGTTCAACGCTTTCATCAGGTAGTCCAGTTTCGCTTTACTATTGTCGCAGCCGGTCGCGTTGCCTAATTCTATCAGCGCCAGTACTTTAGCAGAGTCACTATTTGCACGACTTAATACCTTCTTCAACGAGTCTACAGAAAAAGACGTTTGCTGGCCTGCTGCATTCAACAGAAGCATCAGGCAGAATAATAACAGAGGGGCGGCTCTCATTCTTAAATATCCCGGCATAAGTATATAAAATTAAAAATAATTTGTATTTTGTTCTAATTAACTAAAATCTATACTTGTAGCAAGCAGGTATAATAAGGGATAAATCAAATTTTATTATGAGAAAGAATATGCCCCTATTCTTCCTGCTGATAGCAGGAATGTTGTTTTCAACCGTACAAGCATTTGCTGTTGGTGTAGGTTCTGCCAATGTAAAATTCGGTAAGCCGGATAAAAGCGGCAACTGTGCAGGTAAAGGTATTTGTATGTTGTCTTCTATCAGTTCTTCCAGTTCTGAAGTGCCTGTCAGCTTCTCTTATGTGCCCGGACTATCGGGCGAAGGGTTCAGCACACTTACCCTGCAATTCAGCATTGAAGCCTTTGAAAGGGTAGATAAGAACTACTTATACACATACTTTTTGTATTCTGATGGCAGGCCTCGTTACAATTACAAGTTCGACAGCGAGTATTCGCTGACCAACGCGACAGTGTGCGATGCATTGGGTGTAGCTCCCGGGCAGGTTAAAATCAAGCCATCTGATGAATCAACTATCGAAACAGTATTCAATACAGATGTAAGGGTTACCTTCAGGTTGATGGATGAATAATTGATCAATAAATTCAAAAATTACGCTAACCGGCACGATGAATTATCTCATCGTGTTTTTTTTGCACTCTTATCTCCCATTCCTCATTGAGCATGCCCATTAACTCTGTCTGCTTGGAAAATATTATTGGCATTTGATCCATAGTTTCAGTTCGCAGCAGTATCAGATATCGACATGCCATATCAAAAGTAATGGTTTCAAAAATGAGGTATAGCAAATCGTCAAGATTGGTGGCTTTATCACGACGTATTTCTTTACCTCGTTCTACTACGACATAAAACAATTCGCCATTGCGTATTTCGACATGTGGCTCTGCATCATATGGACTTCTGCCAATAGCAGGTAAAAATTCAATTGGCGCATCAATCTGACGCGCCAATTTTGTTACAAGTTCTTTTATCTGCCATATTGATTCCGCCATCCTTACTTCACCACATTTTTCTTTAATGCAAAGAGGCTGAAATCCGTATCCTCTTTTACAATGGTATTTTTCAACCTGCCCAGTCCTTCTATCTCCATTTCCACCACATCGCCGGGTTGCAGCCACTGCACTTTATAGTTAGGGTCGTTCAGCAATCCTGTGCCGTTCAGTTCCAGCAGGCAACCTGTACCCACAGTACCACTGCCTATTACATCGCCGGGCAGTATGTCAGCACCATAAGCACAACGTTCTACTATCTCGGCAAAAGTCCAGTCCATATCGCCCATACTGCCTTCGCTCAGCAGTTCGCCATTTACCCAACAGCGCATTTTCAGGTTGTAACTGTTACCAGTATGGCCATCTTTAGCCGGTACTTTGTAAGGTTCCAGTTCATCAGGTGTTACCATCATCGGCCCTATCACAGTACTGAAGTCTTTACCTTTTGCAGGCCCCAGGTTCAGCAGCATCTCTTCCATTTGCAGCGTGCGGGCACTCATATCGTTCATGATCATGTAGCCGGCTATGTATTGGTCAGCTTCAGCAGCTCTTACATTCCTTCCTTTTTTGCCTAATACTACAGCGGCTTCCAATTCAAAATCCAGCTTTACAAAATGGTNNCGTATTTCGCCGGGGCCTTGTATCGCATTATGATTGGTAAAGTAAAATATGGGGTACTGGTCAAACTCAGCTATCATATCCACCTTGCGGTTGCGGCGTGCAGCCGCCACGTGCTGGCGGAAGGCGTAACCATCGCGGCAACTGGTAGGATATGGTACCGGCGCCATTATCTCAGCGCTGTCAAACGATATAGCATCAGCATTTATTTTACCGGTCTTAATATCTGCCTCTGCCTGGCGGGCAACAGGAGATAATGCTTCCCAGTTGTTCAGCATTTCCTTCATTGTTGTTGGCAGTTTACTATTTACGGCCTGCGTGTCATACAATTTACCGTCTATCAACAAAGCCAGTTGCTCTTTACCGTTCTTCGCGTAGGTAACCAATTTCATAAACCTTAGTATTTTTTTGAGGCTGTAAAAATACNNACGAAGAAGTATTTGAGAATAATAAAAAATGGGTATCTGCTCAACTGAGTAAACATGCCGATTTTTTTGAAAAGCTGGCTGCGGACCAGACTCCCGACTATCTGTATATAGGCTGTGCAGACAGCCGTGTGCCCGCCAATGAGATTATGGGGCTGGAACCCGGCGATGTATTCGTTCACCGGAATGTTGCCAACCTGGTGAATAATATAGACCTGAACGTAATGGCTTGTATCAACTACGCAGTGAATGCGCTGAAAGTGAAGCATATAATNNTAACAGACGAGCACGAAAGGTACAATCGCCTGGTAGAGCTGAATGTAGAAGAACAGGTTTTCAACGTGATAAAAACAGTGGCTGTACAGCGGTCTTATATCGAAAACAGGTTTCCGGTAGTGCATGGCTGGGTGTTCGACCTGAAAACGGGCTTGCTGAAAGACCTTCAGATTGACTTTGAAGCTATGTTGAAACGCATCCAGGAGCTTTACGACCTGACGGGCGAACTGGAACACCACACATAAAACGCAATAATGCGCTAAATCAATATTTTTGCAGCAGATGTATTATCTGCTGCTTTTTATTTTATACCCAATCTCTTTACTGCCGCTGCGCGTATTGTATATATTGTCCGATGTGATGTATATACTACTCTACCACATTACCGGCTACAGGNNCTGCAAAAACAGAAGAAGAAATACAATCCATCAGCAAAAAATTCTATCGTAATTTCTGTGACCAATGGACGGAAACACTTAAGCTACTGACTATCTCTGAACAGGAACTGAACAAACGTATCAAAGGCAATTGGGAAGTATTTCATCAGCTGAACAACGAGGGCAGGAATACCTACGCTTTACTGGGGCATACATTTAATTGGGAGTGGGCTAATGTTGCCTGCCAGTATAATTGCAAACAACAGTTTGCCGGTGTGTATATGCCGCAGACGAACCGTGCCGCAGACAGGCTCTTAAACCGCATACGCAGCCGCAGCGGTGCATGGCTTATATCTATGAAAGCCAAACGGGGTTTTCAGCGGCTTGATAATGTGCAGTACATAGTTGGCCTTATTGCCGACCAGAACCCGCCTGTGGTGAAAGCAGCTACCTGGTATAATTTTATGCACAGAGAAGCCCCTTTCTTCAACGGACCGGAAGTGCTGGCCAAAAGAGCAAAAGCAGCAGTTGTATTTGCCGGAATAAAAAAAATAAAACGCGGCCATTACGAGATTGTACTGGAACGTTTTGCAGATGATACTACTGCATTACCTAAAGGAGAAATGATGCAAGCCTATGTCCGCTTCGTGGAAAAACAGATAAATGAACAGCCCGAAAACTGGATGTGGACACACAACCGCTGGAAGCACAGTCGTTAGGGCACTATTACTTTTTGTTTTCCCTTTTCTATCCTGAAATGTATGGTGTTGCTGCACTCATGCGCATCTCCGTCGGTCTGCATCAATTTTAGTTTAGGGTGACTGATGGTTATTTCTTTGCCATGATAATGTTTTACAAACGGACTGTCGGTAATAGTACCGTTCATAGCACGCAACACGAGTGTACCGCCTAGTACTTTGGGGAATTTCTTGATGATAACTATATCCAGCAATCCATCCGTCCAGTTGGCGCCCGGCGCTATCTGGAAGTTGTAGCCAAATTGCTTGCCATTGGCTACGCTGATGATAAATGCCTTTTCTTTCAGCGGTTTCCCATCAATGGTTATATCCCATTCCCATTCTTTGTAGGTCCACATATAGCGTGTCACCAGCCAACTGTACATGGCAAAGCCCCGGCGTTTGCTTTTGGCAAATTTTTTAGAAATCAATGCATCAAAAGCTACACCCG